>NZ_JBITVZ010000006.1:0-194317 GCF_044543385.1 Stenotrophomonas sp. NPDC077420 | reverse complement strand
CGGGGTGCATGTTCTCGCGCTGCACGTTCTCCGCGAGGCTGACGGTACGGGCGGACGCATCGGCCACCAGCAGGCACGGCACTTCATAGTCGGCGGGGATGCGCTTCTTCTTCGCCAGCAGCTTCAAGGCGGTCAGGCGGCGATCACCGGCCACCACCTCGTAAGCCTCGCCGTCCGCGGAAAGGATGACGATCAGGTTTTGCAGCAGGCCGATGCGGGCAATGCTCGCGGCCAGTTCGGGGATGGACTGGCGCGGGGTCGTGCGGACGTTGCGCCTGGAGCGGCGCGGCAACAGTTGCGACAGCGGAACCAAGATCAGGTTCTTGGTCGGGTCTGCCGCTTCCAGCGGCGCGGCGGCTTCGATGGCGACGGTTTCGGTTTTGAGTACGGCGTTCATGGTGATAACTCCTTGCGGTTAGGGATGCAGCAGCGAGAGAAGCGGCAAGGGCTGCTGCCTGCCCCTGCCGCGTGGGGATTCAGGCTTTCAACTGGCGCAGGCCATCGGCCAGCAGCCACAGGGAGCGGTTCAGGCGCACGTTTTGGTCAATGCCTTGAACGGGGCGGGTTTGCTGGCGGCGTCCGTTGGCGCTTCGCCCGGACAGTCCGCCCTTGGTCAAGTTCTCCTGCGTGCGGTTGAACACACTCCACAGGTCGCGGCGGTCGTCGTCATGGCGGCGCGGCATCAGGATTTGCGATTCCGTGATGGGCGCGGGCTTGTTCTCGTCGTACTTCAACGCCAGCGCAGCGCGGGCGAACACTTCCGATTCCCCTGCGTCCAGCGTGATAGCGCGCATGGCATCGCGGGATTCCTGCGCCCGGTCGAAGCCGTGCAGGACTTCGTATGCGCCTTCGATCACCTGTCCAGCCACGTCGCCTTTGTGAGGCACGCGCACGTCGGCCACGGTATCGCCGCAGACAAGGCCATTGCTGCAAACGAAACGAAACATCCCGGCCAGCATCTGATAGCTGCTGGTGCCGTCATGGGAGTTCAGTAGGATGATTTCGTTGGCCTCGCGGCCGTTGATCTGGCTGGCGTGGCGCAGCCGGATCATGTGCTTGGTGTAGTCGCGGCGGTCGTCGTGGCGCACGCGGGTTTGCGTCACCATGAAAGGCTCGAAACCTTCCCCGCGCAGTTCTTGCAGCACGGTCGCGGTGGGGATGTAGCTGTATCGCTCGGAGCGGCTTTCGTGCGGGGCGTCCGCGAAGATGGACGGGGCCACGGCCCGGATTTGGTCGTCGGACAAGGGACGTTCCGAACGCAGCACCGGGGAACGGGAAGCGAAGCGGGATGCGAGTTGCATGGCATTTCTCCTGACAAAGAAAAAAGGGTTTGCTGTTCACACCGCACACCGGATTCCTAGATTCGGAAGCCCAGCCTTTCGGCTGTTCGGTGCGGTCGGCACGAGGAACCCGGTTGGCCCTGTTGCCACCGTCTTTCCTGAGTTCATCGCCCGCGACGGTCAGGAGCGCGCGAACGGGTGCCGTCAAGGAGGCAAGCGCAGGGTTGGTGCGGCCCGCAGGCGCAGCCGAGGACACGGCCCTGCGCGCCTTGACGGCACACGGGCGCGGGCTACAGTCGCGGTGAAGGTGATGAAGTCAGGGGAGACGGCTGGACATGGCAACGGCCCCTCGACACGCCGACCGCACGGCAAGCGAAGCGCGCAGGCCCGGATCTAGGAATCAGGGCCGGCGGCGTCAGCCGAGCGGAGCGAGGGAACGATGGAAGCCCATCAGGGGCGAGACGCCGCAGGCGGTTCAATGCGAAGCACGACAGCGCGACCGGCCATGTCTGCTTGGCCGGGGACGCACGACCGTCCTACCATCCCTCCATGGAAGAAACCATCCTCAACAACGACGATCCTTTGGAGCACATGCTTCACCGCTCCAATGCCTTGCACGAACGGCTGGATGAATTGCTGGGCAATGCCGAGTTCGATGGATCGCCCCGTGGCGAATCAGCCCTCGGCATGTGCTTGGTGGCTATGGAACATGCGGCGGCAATGCGAGCGTTGATGTCGCTGCGACTGCCCACGTCTGCCGTCGGCCTCATGCGCCTGCAGTTCGAGGCCCTGACACGGGCAATTTGGCTGCTCTACGCAGCTAGCGACACAGCGATCGACAAGTTGCTGGCGCCACTGACGCAGCAGAGCGAACAGGCAGCCAAGAACTTGCCTGGCGCCAGCGAAATGATTGAGCAGATCGGCAAGCGAGTCGGACAAGGCGTGCCGGCAGCCGCGCACCAGATGCTCTCGCACTTCAAGGATGTGACCTGGCACGGCATGAACTCATTCGTGCATGGCGGCATTCATCCGCTGCGGCGTAGTGCCGACGGCTTCCCGGTCGATCTTGCGCTGCAAGTGCTGCGCAGCTCGAACGGTCTGACGACCATGACCGGCATGACGATGGCTGTCCTCACCGGCGATGAAGCCGTGGCCAAGCCGGTGAGCAAGATCCAGCCGGCATTCGCCGACTGCCTGCCGGATCTGCTGAGACCTTGAACGGGGCTTCTTGCGACGCCCCGCGCAAATCATTGGACGATTCGCCCAGCCAGGCGCGCATCACGCGCATAGGCGCTCAACCGCTTTTCGGCCCGGAAAGACAGGTCACGTTCGATTGGCAGGCCCAGCCCGCCGCGCACGGTCGCCAGTTCGCCCAGGCTGACCCAGCCGATTTCCGGCATCCCCAGGCCCAGGTCGCAAAGACCAAAGGCGTGGTCGTGGTCGTCGGGATCAATCTCGGTCAGCAGCCAGGTCGCGCCGGCATCCGGCGTGAACAGCTTGACCACGGGCGCCGGATCGAAGTCCGGGTTCTCCAGTGATTTGCAGCCATTGGCCAGCAGCACGACGCGCTGCTCGTCAGTGATGAGTGCGTTGTTCATGGTGAACTCCTGAAAGGTTGCCGGGCGGAGTTGCCCGACCCTTCCGGGGCACGGCGCAGCGCAAGCAGTCAGGGGTCAACGACGGCCGCCAGGACGCAAGCGCCATCGGCGCGCAGCCCTTGACGGCGAGCACGCCGTGGCACGATGAAGGGAACAGCAAGACCGCCTCCCTTGCACCTTCACGTTCCCCGGTTCTCGGCAAGCGAAGCGCGCAGGCCCGCGCAGACCCGCGCGGGCCGGAGTTGCGCCACCGGACGCAGCAAAAAGGGGGCCGAAGCCCCCTTGGTCAGATCAGGCCGCGTTCGGCGAATGATGTGGTGTTGCCGCCCGCGACGATGATGTGATCCAGAATGCGAACGTCCACAAGTGCCAGCGCCTCCTTGAGCCGCTGGGTCAGTGCCCTGTCGGCCGCGCTCGGCTCAGGATTCCCGCTCGGGTGGTTGTGCGAAACGATGACCGCCGCCGCATTGAGCCGCAGCGCCTGCTTGACCACTTCGCGCGGATACACCGATGCGCTATCGATGGTGCCTCGAAACATCTCGGCATATTCGATCAAGTAATGGTGCGTATCCAGGAACAGCACGGCGAACACCTCGTGCTCGAACCCAGCCAGCTTGGCGCGCAGGTACTCCTTGACCGCCACCGGCGAACTGAATGACGCACCGCGCTGCATCTTGTGCTCGATAGCCTGGCGCGCGGCCTCCAGAATCTGGTCAGTCGTCGCCAGCAGGTAGCGGCCCTGCGCATCACGCACCATCAGTGAGGTATCGAACGAGGAAAAAGACAGTTGCGACATGATCGTGCTCCGGTTGCTTGGGCGGAATTGCCCGGAACCGTCGCCAGCACGGCGCAGCGCAAGCAGTCAGGGGTCGCAGACGGCCGCCAGGACGCAAGCGCGCACAAGCGCGCGCCGCCCTTGACGGCGAGAACGCCGTGATATGGTGAAGGGAACAGCAAGACCGCCCACACCCCGCCCACTGCACACACCCGCCGTTGAGCAAGCGCAGCGCGCAGGCCCAACAGGGCCGAAGGCGTCAGGGATCAAAGCCGGATGGCCGCGATTCGGCACGAAGCGCGGGGCGCAGCCCGCGAACCCGACGGCGGTACGCCGGGACGCAACATCCAAGTACCACATCGAACCCGCTCCACTACGCCGCAGCAAGTTGTCCCGATAGGTATTGAACTTCACCATGTCTCCATGCAGCAGAACCATGGAGTCCGAGGTGGAACAGCTATCGCAAGCCCCCAATACCGCCGGCACCGATGTCGGCCTCCCCTTGCCAGGCACGGATGCCTACGAGGCTTTGCCGCAATTTCCAACGCGCAGTGTCCTTCCCTTCCGTCGCACCATTCGCCGGCAGGAACTGCGGGAGATCGTTCCCCTCGCCGAAACGACGATCTACGAAATGGAGCGTCGCGGTGAGTTCCCACGTCGCTTCAACCTGACGCCACGCTGCGTGGTATGGGACTTGGCAGAAGTGGAAGCCTGGGTCGAAGAACGAAAGCAGGCTCCGCGCGCCGGCGTATCGAAACCGGATGTCCACTTACGAAAAACCCGCCCTGTCCGGGCGGGTTCGAGCGAGGCATAAGGCCAAGCAGCGGCGCTCATCCAATCAAAACCTCCAGTGCCTTGGATGTCGAGCGCGGCAATCGCTGCCCCTCCTTCGCCACGTTGACCTGCAAGGCCACTCGCGCCACCTCAAACACGTCTTTGGCCAGCGAGTAGCTGCCCTTGGCCTGCAACCACGCCAATACGTCCGCCAAATGCCAGATCGACGCGCTGCCTTCATGCACCGGCGCCGGAAAGCTGCCCGGATGCGCCAGCATCAGCTTGCGCATGTTCTGCCGCGACACGCCAACAATGTCGGCCACGTCAGTCAGACCCACCAGATCCGGCGCTACTTCGATCAATCGCGCGGTCGGCGCGGCGCCGCGCACATCGGCCAGCGCGCTACGCACGGCCTCGTCCGCATCCGCTGCCTCGCGGGTGAACTCTAGCGCCAACCGACCCGGCTGCCCAATGCCGATCAAGGCATCGTCGCAGCCGGCTTCGCCCAGGCGCTCCACCAGTGCATCCGTATCGCGGTCGTCGTCGGCGAGCTGGTATTTCAGGGTGAAGGTGTATTCCATCGCGCTACTCCTTGGCACCATCATCAGCGTCGCGCTGCGGCCGGTGCGTGATGCAGTTGTCCACGACGCGCCGCAAGGCGCGCGCGTGGTTGCCGGGATTTTTCGGCGTGCTCCATACGCTGGTGATGCAGAACTCGCCGCAGCGACATTCTTCATCGTTGTAAGGGCAATACATCCGCCCCCAAGCGTGGCTGCCGCCGACTTCGACGCGCCAGCCCTGCCCTTCGGCATGCCTGAGAGCTTCCTCGACATCTTTCTTCGGATGAGGGGAACGAGCCATCAATGATCTCCAGTATGGGGATGAGTTGCTTGGTTGTCAAGTGACAACCAAGCAACTGTTTCAGGCTATCGCGCTCAACGCCGGCACCACCACGTTCGCCGGTAACAGCTTCGGCACGTACGTCTGCCCACCGCCCCAGGCATCGACGAGGTTGGCCCACTCTTGCAGCATGTGGCGCCGCTGCTCGGCGTACTCGGCCTTGTTGTAAACCGAGCGCGAGGAACGCCCGTCCTCGTGCGCCAGGCACTTCTCGATCCAGTCTCGGTTGAAGCCGATTTCGTTCAACAGCGTCGAGCCGGTCCGGCGCAGGTCATGGACGGTGAAGGGTTGCAGCGGCAGTCCCTTGGTCTTTGCCGCCTCCACCACGAGCCCCGTGACGCGATTCAAAGTGGCGTTGGACATGCACCGCTCTGCGTCATAGCGAGACGGAAAAACGAACCTTGATCCCGCCGCGCAGGCGTGCAACGTCACGAAGATGTCGAGCGTCTGGCGCGATAGATAGACCATGTGCGGGTTGCGCCCCTTCATCCGCTGCTTAGGAATCGTCCAGGTCTTGCTCTCGAAATCGACCTCATCCCAGGTGGCGTGGATCAGTTCGCTCTTGCGTACCAGCGTCAGCAGGATCAAGCGCAGCGCCAGCTTGATGGTCGGATAGGTCGCCACCGATTCCATCTGCTGCATGAACAACCGGATCTCCAGCGGAGACAAGGCACGATCTTTCGGCACAAAGGTGGCGATCGAGGCCGCGCCCACGCTGTCGGCGGGGTTATCCACCTTCTCACCGTGGGCGATGGCGTAGATGTAGACCTGCTTCACGATGTCCCGAATCTGTACCGCCGTCGCCGGCGCCCCACGCTCCTTGACCTTGTTGCACAAGGCCCGCAGGTCTTCGGCCTGGATTTCGGTCAGCAGGCGATTCTGGAAGACCGGCAGGATGTCCCGGTCGATGATGTGCTTGCGCATGGCGCGGGTGCTGTCGGCCAGCCTTGCGTTGGCCAGCCACGTCTCCATCGCCGCGCCGAAGGTCTTGATGGCGACCACCCGGCGTTTCTCACGCTGCTTTTCCAGCGCGGGCGAGACACCCTTGAGAACGGCTTTGCGCGCGTCCAGCAGCAGTTCGCGCGCCATTGCCAGCGAGATGCCACCAGGGCCATAGCGTCCGAGGGTCAGTGTCTCGCGGCGGCCGTGGAGCCGGTAGTCGTAGCGGAACGTGATCGTTCCGCCAGGCGATACCGTCACGTACATCCCGTCTCGGTCAGAAGTCTTATAAATCTTGGACTTAGGCTTGAAATTACGTAGTGCGGCGTCGGTCAGCATCGAGGTTTCCTCCGGCATGTGACGGATTTACCGTCAGGTTTTACCGTCAGGGACCTGGAGACCTGCTGATGCCCGGAAAGCCCCATGAAACAAGCTTTCCCGAGAAGGCTTTTACCGTCAAAGACGGTAAAAGTCTGAATAGTGAACGAGAGTGTCTTAATCCGGCCTCGATTTTTACCGTCAGCTCTACCGTCAACTTTTTCTGCTGGCCGGCGATAGCTACCGATAGCTGTTGCGACGTATTTTCTTCTAAATCAACACGTTACGTCAGTTTTTCGATAGCTGGCGATAGTCCTCGAAGGACGTCAATTCACTCCCACTCAATCGTTGCCGGCGGCTTGCCGGAGATGTCGTAGACCACGCGCGAGACGCCACGCAGTTCATTGATGATCCGGTTGCTAACCGTGCCCAGGAAGTCGTACGGCAGGTGCGCCCAGTGCGCGGTCATGAAGTCGATGGTTTCCACCGCGCGCAGCGCGATCACCCACTCGTACGCACGGGCATCGCCGACCACGCCGACCGACTTCACCGGCAGGAACACCGCGAAGGCCTGGCTGGTCTTGTCGTACAGGTCGGCCTTGCGCAGTTCGTCGATGAAGATCGCATCGGCCTTGGCCAGCAGTTCGGCGTATTCGCGCTTCACTTCGCCGAGGATGCGCACGCCCAGGCCCGGTCCCGGGAACGGATGGCGGTAAACCATGCTGCGCGGCAGGCCGAGTTCGACGCCGAGGCGGCGCACTTCGTCCTTGAACAGCTCGCGCAGCGGTTCCACCAGGCCCAGCTTCATGTGCTCGGGCAGGCCGCCGACGTTGTGGTGGCTCTTGATCACGTGGGCCTTGCCGGTCTTGCTGCCGGCCGACTCGATCACGTCAGGGTAGATGGTGCCCTGCGCCAGCCACTTGGCGTTGCTGAGCTTGTTGGACTCTTCGTCGAAGATGTCCACAAACAGGTTGCCGATGATCTTGCGCTTGGCTTCCGGGTCGCTCACGCCTTCCAGCTTGGCGAAGTAGCGGTCGGCGGCGTTGACGCGGATCACCTTGACGCCCATGTGCTCGGCGAACATCGCCATCACCTGGTCGCCTTCCTGCCAGCGCAGCAGGCCGGTGTCGACGAACACGCAGGTCAGCTTGTCGCCGATCGCCTTGTGCAGCAGCGCGGCCACGACCGACGAATCGACGCCGCCGGACAGGCCCAGGATCACTTCGTCATCGCCCACCTGCTCGCGCACGCGCGCGATCTGGTCGTCGATGATGTTGGCCGCGGTCCACAGGGTCTGGCAGCCGCACACGTCCACCACGAAGCGGCGCAGCAGCGCCTGGCCCTGCAGGGTGTGGGTCACTTCCGGGTGGAACTGCACGCCGTACCAGCGCTTTTCCTCGTTGGCCATCGCGGCCACCGGAATGCGGTCGGTGGTGGCGGTGATGGTGAAGCCCGGGGGCGCCACCGAGACGTGGTCGCCGTGGCTCATCCACACGTTCAACTTCGGCTCGCCGCCGTGGTCGCTCAGGCCCTTGAACAGCGCGTCCGGGTGCACGACGTTGACTTCGGCATGGCCGAACTCGCGCTGGTCGGCCGCTTCGGTGGCGCCGCCGAGCTGGGCAGCCAGGGTCTGCATGCCGTAGCAGATGCCGAAGATCGGCAGCCCGCTGCCGAACACTTCCTGCGGCGCGGCCGGCGCGCCGGGCAGCGTGGTGGATTCGGGGCCACCCGACAGGATGATGCCCTTGGCGCCGAACGCGGCGATGTCCGCCGGGTTGTGGTCCCACGCCCAGATTTCGCAGTACACGCCGAGCTCGCGGATGCGGCGCGCGATCAGCTGGGTGTACTGCGCGCCGAAATCGAGGATGAGGATCTTGTCGTTATGGATGTTGGTCATGGCGCCCGGCAATGCTGGATGGAAAACGGAGGAACGAAAATCAGGTAACCCACGGCAGATAGAGAAAGAGGAACGGGAATCAGCTTCCTCGTTCCTCTTCGCTCATGCCGCGTCAGGCGCGGTAGTTCGGCGGTTCTTTGGTGATCTGCACGTCGTGGACGTGGCTCTCACGTTGGCCGGCGCCGCTGATCTTGACGAACTTCGGCTTGCTGCGCATGTCTTCGATGTTGCCGCAGCCCACATAGCCCATGGTGGCGCGCAGGCCGCCCATCAGCTGGTGGATGATGCCGCCGACCGGGCCGCGGTACGGCACGCGGCCTTCGATGCCTTCGGGCACCAGCTTGTCGGCGCTGGAAGCATCCTGGAAGTAGCGGTCCTTGGACCCCTTCTCCATCGCCGCCAGCGAACCCATGCCACGGTAGCTCTTGTACGAACGGCCCTGGAACAGCTCGGTTTCACCGGGCGATTCCTCGGTACCGGCCAGCAGGCCGCCGATCATGATGGTCGATGCACCGGCGGCCAGCGCTTTGCCGATGTCGCCGGAGTAGCGGATGCCACCGTCGGCGATCAGCGGGATGCGGTCCTGCAGCGCTTCGGCCACCAGGTCGATCGCGGTGATCTGCGGCACGCCGACACCGGCGACGACGCGGGTGGTGCAGATCGAGCCCGGGCCGATGCCGACCTTGACCGCGTCCGCGCCGCTGTCCAGCAGCGCCAGCGCGGCTTCGCCGGTGCAGATGTTGCCACCCACGACCTGCACCTGCGGGAAGTGCTTCTTGACCCAGCTGACGCGGTCCAGCACGCCCTGCGAGTGGCCGTGCGCGGTGTCCACCACCAGCACGTCCACGCCGGCGGCGACCAGCGCTTCGACGCGGCGATCGGTATCGCCGCCTACGCCCACGGCGGCACCGACCAGCAGGCGGGTGGCGACGTCCTTGGCGGCGTTCGGGTAATCGGTGTTCTTCTGGATGTCCTTGACGGTGATCAGGCCGCGCAGGGCGAAATCATCGTTGACCACCAGGATCTTTTCGATGCGGTTGCGGTGCAGCAGCTGCAGCACTTCCTCGGACGCGGCGCCTTCCTTGACCGTGATCAGGCGATCCTTCTTGGTCATGATGTGGCGGACCGGATCGTCCAGCTCGGTTTCAAAGCGCATGTCGCGGTGGGTCACGATGCCCACCAGCTGGCCGCCATCCACCACCGGCACGCCGGAGATGTTGCGCGCCTGGGTCAGCGCCAGCACGTCGCGGATGGTGGTTTCCGGGCCGACCGTGATCGGGTCGCGGATGACGCCGGCCTCGAACTTCTTGACCTTGGCCACTTCGGCGGCCTGCTGGTCCACGCTCAGGTTCTTGTGGATGATGCCCATGCCGCCGAGCTGGGCCATGGCGATGGCCAGGCGGGCTTCGGTGACCGTATCCATGGCGGCCGACAGGATCGGCAACTTCAACCGCAGGTCACGCGTGAGGCGCGTTTCCAGGGTCACATCCTTGGGCAGGATGATGGAATGGGCGGGAACGAGCGAGACGTCGTCGTAAGTGAGTGCTTCAGCCTGGATGCGCAGCATCGGCATACCCGAGATGTGGGGAAGCGCGACATTTTACCCTGATTTCGCCCCGATGGGCAGGGGCCGGATGCGACGCTGTGTCGCGCGGCGGCCGGTTTGTTCATGCGGCGAGAGACCGGCGGGGCCGCACGACCAACGGTCGTGCGCTACCGATGAGGCGGGCCGGGATGGCCGCACGACCAACGGTCGTGCGCTACCGGCGATGCGGGCCGGGATGGCCGCACGACCAACGGTCGTGCGCTACCGGCGGTACGGGCCGGGATGGCCGCACGACCAACGGTCGTGCGCTACCAGGCGGTGCGGACCGGGATGGCCGCACGACCAACGGTCGTGCGCTACCAGGCGGTGCGGGCCGGGATGGCCGCACGACCAACGGTCGTGCGCTACCAGGCGGCGCGGGTGGATTCGGTAGGTGACGACCGTTGGTCGTCACGGGGTCCGGCGTCAGGACGCTTCGGCCGCCTCGATGGTGTTCTGCATCAGCGTGGCCACGGTCATCGGCCCTACCCCGCCCGGGACCGGGGTGATCCAGCTGGCGCGCTCGGCCGCCGCCTCAAAGCCTACGTCGCCGACCAGGCGGCCGTCGTCCAGGCGGTTGATGCCCACGTCGATCACCACCGCGCCCGGCTTGACCCACTCGCCCGGCACGATGCCGGGGCGGCCCACCGCCACCACCAGGATGTCGGCGTTGCGCACCGACTGCTCCAGCACGTCCTTGGGGGTGAACTTGTGGCAGCTGGTCACGGTGCAGCCGGCGATCAGCAGCTCCAGGCCCATCGGTCGGCCCACGTGGTTGCTCACGCCCACGATGGTGGCATTGCGGCCACGCACCGGCTGGTCGGTATGGCCCAGCAGCGTGGTGATGCCGCGCGGGGTGCACGGGCGCAGGCCGAATTCACGCAGCGCCAGGTGGCCGACGTTTTCCGGGTGGAAACCGTCCACGTCCTTGCGCGGGTCGATGCGGTGGATCAGGCGGCTGGCATCGGGGATGCCCGGCAGCGGCAACTGGACCAGGATGCCGTGGATCTTCGGATCGGCATTGAGCTGGTCGATCAGGGTCAACAGCTGGGCCTCGGTGGTTCCGGCCGGCAGGTCGTAATCGAAGGCTTCTATACCGACCTTTTCCGCCGCCCGGCGCTTGTTGCGCACGTACACGGTCGAGGCCGGATCGCCCCCCACCAGCACCACGGCCAGCCCCGGGCGGCTGCCGCCTGCGGCCAGACGGGCGTCGACACGGACCTTCAGGCTGTCCAGCAGGTCTTCGGCGATGCGGCGTCCGTCCAGGATGCGGGCGGTATGGCGGGGGGCGGGATCGTTCATCGAATGCGGGCGTGGGGCGGTGGGGACGGTATTGTCCCCTATTCCTCTTCTTCCGGCACTTCGTCGGCGTTGAGGGTGCGGGCCTTGCGCTTGGGTGCGGTGAACGGGGTCGGCGTGGGCACGCCGGGCAGCGCGCTGCCGAACACCATGTGCGCACCGGCACGCAGGTCGCCACCGGCCATTTCCAGCTCGAAACGCTCGGCGTCGCGTTCGCGGATCTGCTCGGCGATATCGCGGGCATCGTCCTCGTCGGCGCCCAGCTCGACCAGCGCGGCCTGGCCGAACATCAGCGCCGACTCGAAGGTTTCGCGGATCTGGAAGTCCACCCCGGCATGGATCAGGCGCAGCGAATGCTCGCGGTCGAACGAACGCACCAGCAGCTTGGCCTGGGGGAATTCATGCGCGACCAGTTCGACGATGCGGTCGGCGTCCTGCGCGTTGTTCACGCACACCGCGATCGCACGCGCGGTAGCCGCGCCGGAGGCATGCAGCACGTCCAGGCGGGTACCGTCGCCGTAATAGATCTTGAAGCCGAAGCGCTCGGCGTTGTGGATCATGTCCACGTCGTTGTCGATGATCGTCACGTCCACGTCGCGGGCCAGCAGCGACTGGCTGGCCACCTGGCCGAAACGACCGAAGCCGATCATCAGCACGCTGCCGGACATGCCCTCGGCGGTGTCCACGCCTTCCAGCGACACTTCGCGCGCCGGCATCAGCGTGTCATGCAGCAGCACGAACAGCGGGGTGAGCGCCATCGACAGCACCACGATGGCAGTCAGGTTGGCGTTGACCTCGATACCGATGACACCGGCAGCAGCGGCCGCCGAGAACAGCACGAACGCGAATTCGCCGCCCTGCGCCATCACCACGCCACGATCCAGCGCCTGCCGGTGGTCGCTGCCCAGGATGCGCGCCACGGTGTAGATGCATACCGCCTTGGCCAGCATCAGCGCCAGCACGCCGGACACGATCAGCGGCCAGTTGTTGGCCACCACGGTCAGGTCCAGCGCCATGCCCACGCTGAGGAAGAACAGCCCGAGCAGGATGCCGCGGAACGGCTCGATGTCCGCTTCGATCTGGTGGCGGAAGGTGGATTCGCTGAGCAGCACGCCGGCCAGGAACGCGCCCATTGCCATCGACAGCCCACCCAGCTGCATCAGCAGTGCCGCGCCCAGCACTACCAGCAATGCGGCGGCGGTCATCACCTCGCGCGCCTTGGCCGCGGCCAGGATGCGGAACAGCGGGTTGAGCAGGAAGCGGCCGACCAGCACCAGCCCGATGATCGCGCCGGCGGCGATGGCCACGCTGATCCAGCGCGAGCTTGCCCCGGCATCGGCCTGCACCGGCGCCATGAACGCCACCACGGCCAGCAGCGGCACGATCAGCAGGTCTTCGAACAGCAGGATGGAGACGATCTTCTGGCCCGACGGCAGCGCGATGTCCCCGCGCTCGGCCAGCAGCTGCATCACCACTGCGGTGGAGGTGAGCACGAAACCCGCAGCGCCGATGAACGCTACCGGCAACGGGAACCCGAACAGCATGCAGACCCCGGTCAGCACCGCGCCGCACACCACGATCTGCAGCGTGCCCAGGCCGAAGATTTCCCTGCGCAGGCTCCACAGGTGCGACGGGCGCATTTCCAGTCCGATCACGAACAGGAACATCACCACGCCCAGCTCGGCCGTATGCAGGATCGCCTGCGGGTCGGAGAACCAGCCGAAGCCGAACGGTCCGATCGCCAGCCCGGCCGCGAAGTAGCCCAGCACCGAGCCCAACCCCAGGCGTCGGAACAGCGGCACCATCACCACCGCCGCACCCAGCAGGGCGACCACCTTTACCAGTTCACTGGCACCTGCTTCCACCGCCATGCGGTTTTTCCTTGCAACTCCGATCAGCCCCCACGATAGGACAACTTGACGCAGGGACATAGCACGCAGGTGCGCAAGTTCGTGCCAGCAATGGAACAACTGGCGATATAACACGCAGATCGTCCCGCTTTCGTAGCGTCGACCGCGATGGGCTGACGTCAGCCGGTGCGGCAGAACGCCGCGTAATCGATGTAGCCCGGGAACGCCCGGTCCGGTGCGCATAGCGGACACGCCGGGTCCGGCCCCAGCCGGATCTCACGGAAACGCATCGCCAGTGCATCGAAGGTCAACAGGCGCCCCGTCAGCGGCTCACCGATGTCCAGCAACACCTTCAGCACTTCCGTGGCCTGCAGCAGGCCGACCATGCCCGGCAGCACGCCCAACACGCCAGCCTCGGCGCAGTTCGGCGCGAACTCCGGCGGCGGCGGTTCCGGGAACAGGCAGCGGTAGCAGGGGGCCTGGCCGCGCTGGCGACCGGCATCGAACACCGACACCTGCCCGGTGAAGCGTTCCACCGCGCCGTACACCAGCGGAAGGCGGTGCTGGATGCAGGCGTCGTTGAGCAGGTAGCGCAGCGGGAAGTTGTCCGAACCGTCCAGCACCACGTCCACGCCATCGAGCAGCGCGTCGACGTTGTCCGAGGTGACCCGCGCCTGCACCGCGTCGACGTCCAGCCGCGGGTTCAGCGCCAGCAGGCGTTCGCGTGCCGACTGCACCTTGGGCTGGCCGACGCTGGCGTCGGTGTGCAGGATCTGCCGGTGCAGGTTGCTGCGGTCCACCACGTCATCGTCGGCGATGCGCAGGTGCCCTACCCCGGCCGCGGCCAGGTAGAACGCGGCGGGCGAGCCGAGGCCGCCCGCACCGAGCAGCAGCACGCGGGCATCGAGCAGTTTCTGCTGGCCGGCCACGCCCACCTGCGGAAGCAGCAGGTGGCGCGAGTAGCGTTCGGTGAAGTCGCGTTCGTCGTCGCTCTGCAGCGGCTGCACCAGCGGCAGCCCGGCGGCACGCCAGGCGGTGGTGCCGCCGTGGACCGAAGCGATGTGGGTGTAGCCGAGGTCACGCAGGACCGCAGCAGTGTCCAGCGAGCGTTTGCCGCTCTGGCAGATCAGCAGGATCTCGCGGTCGAGCACGGGGAGCTGCGCGCTGGCCTCGCTCTGGAGATCACCCTGCGCGATTCCCCTTGCGCCTTCGGCCATCCCGCTGGCGCGCTCGTGCGGTTCACGCACGTCGATCAGCAGTGCGCCGTGGAGGGTGCGTTGGTGGGCCTGCTCGGGGCTGAGTTCGGGTACGGCGGTCATGGCCCATTATGGGCGGGTTGGGACCCCCTGGGACACGCGTGGCGTGTCGCTACCGTGGGCCGGCGTGCCGGCGTGCCGGGACGCCACGGGCCTCAGCGGCCCTTGACGTGCCGGATCAGGCGCTTCTTCTTCGCGATCTGGCGATCGGTCAGCTGGTTCTTCTTGCCTTCGTACGGGTTGGCACCCTCACGGAAGATGAACTGCACCGGGGTGCCGATCAGCTTGAACCGCTTGCGGAAGAAGTTTTCCAGGTAGCGCTTGTAGGACTCCGGCAGTTCCTTCAGGCGCGTACCGTGCACGATGAAGGTCGGCGGATTGGAGCCGCCCGGGTGCACGTAGCGCAGCTTGGAGACGTGGCCGCGGATCGCCGGCGGCGGGTTGGTCTCGTAAGCGATTTCCAGCGCCTTGTTGACTTCGCTGGTGCTGAATTCGTGCGTGGCCGAGGCATGTGCCTGGTGGATCGCACGGAACAGCTCGCGCAGGCCCGAACCATGCTTGGCCGAGATGCGCACGGTTTCCGCAAACGGCACGAAGCCCAGCTTGCGCGACACCAGCGTTTCGGCCTGCTCGCGCTGGTAGTCGGTCAGCCCGTCCCACTTGTTGATCGCCACCACCAGGGCGCGACCGGCGTCCAGCACCGCGCCCAGCACGGTCGCATCCTGGTCGGTCACCCCTTCGCTGGCGTCCAGCATCAGCACGGCCACCTGGCACTGCTCGATCGCCTGCAGAGTCTTGATGACGCTGAACTTCTCGACCACCTCTTCGACCCGGCCCCGGCGACGCAGGCCGGCGGTGTCGATCAGGCGGTACTCGCGGCCATCGCGCTCCAGGTCCACCGCGATCGAATCGCGGGTGGTGCCGGGCACTTCCGAGGCGATCATCCGCTCCTCGCCCAGGATGCGGTTGACCAGCGTCGACTTGCCCACGTTGGGGCGGCCGACGAAGGCAATCCGCATCCGGTTCGGATCGTTGTCCATCTCCTCGCCGCTGCCCTCTTCAGGCAGGCGCTGGACCACTTCTTCAAGCAGGTCGTCCAGGCCCTGGCGGTGGGCAGCGGACACGGTCAGCATTTCGCTGAACCCGTAGCGGGCGAATTCCGCGCGCACGGTGTCTTCGTTGGTGCCGTCGATCTTGTTGATCAGCAGCAGGGTCGGCCGCGACAGCTTGCGCAGCCACGACAGGATCTCGTCATCCAGCGCGGAGGTGCCGTCACGGGCATCGACCACGAACAGGATCAGATCGGCTTCACCCGCGGCAGCGCGGGCCTGGTCAGCGGTAGCGCCGGCCAGACCTTCGTCATCCTCCGAGATACCGCCCGTGTCGACGACGAGGAAGTGGTTGTCCTCGTCCAGACGGCAGACACCATAGTTGCGGTCCCGGGTGACGCCGGGCTGGTCATGGACCAGGGCGTCACGGGTACGGGTCAGCGCATTGAAAATGGTGGACTTGCCGACGTTCGGCCGTCCAACCAGGGCGACCAAGGGCAGCATCGCGGTAACTCCTTATTGTGCCAACCGGAATGCGGTCAGCTTTCCATCAACGTTCTGCACCAGCAGAATCCCATCGGCGACCACCGGCTGCGCCAGCAGGGCATCGCCGCCACTCTTGGCGCGCCCGGCGAACTCGCCGTTGTCCGTGCGCAGCCAGTGCAGGTAGCCCTTGTAGTCACCGACTACAACGTAATCGCCCTGCACCACCGGCCCGGTCAGCGAGCGGCGGGCCAGGCCCGTCTGCGACCACATGGCAGTGCCACTGGCCTTGTCCAGCCCGAACACGCCGCCCTTGTTGTCGGTGACGAACACATTGCCCGAGGTCAGGGCCACGCCGCCGGCGCCACCGTGATCGCGCGCCCACAGCGGACGCCCGGTCGGGCCTTCGATCGCCATGGTCTGGTTCTTGAAGCTGCTCACGAACAGGGTATTGCCTTCCAGCACCGGGGCGCCGTCCACGTCGGACATGCGCTCCAGCTCGGTGCGGCCTTCGCCGTTGGCGACCATCTGGTCCCACACGGTGCGGCCGTCCTGCATCCCCAGCGCCGAGACGCTGCCGTCGTCATTGCCGATGAACAGCACGCCGGGGCCTGCCACCACCGGCGCGTTGCCGCGCACGGTCAGCGCGGGCAGTTCGCGCGGGTTGAACCACTTCTGGGTGCCGTTGCCCGCGTCGAAGGCGGTCACCCGGCCGTCATTGCTGCGCACGAACACGATGCCCTGGCCCACGGCCGGGGCGGAGATCACTTCGCCGGGAACCTTGGCGCGCCACTTTTCGGTGCCGTCGTTGGCATCCAGTGCGATCACCTGGCCGTCCAGCGTACCGATCACGACCAGGCCTTCGCCCACGCCCGGGCCGCCGGACAGACGCAGCTTCGGCTGCTTCTTGACCTTGGCCGGTTCATAGGTCCACACGGTCTTGCCGGTCTGCAGGTCCAGCGCATGCACGCCACCGGTGATCGCCGCGGCGTACACGCGGCCGTCGGCCACGACCGGACCCTGGCGCACGCCGATGCGCTTCTCGCCCTTGCCCAGGTTGGTGCTCCAGACCCGGTCGACCTTGATGGTCGGCTCGAACTTGACCAGCTCGGCCGGTTCCTGCGCCTTCTTGGCCTCCGCATCCTTGCCCGCGAACCAGCCCTTGACGGTGCTGCAGCCGGACAGCGCCACGCCCATCAGGACCAGGGTGGCAACGCGCTTGATCATGACCATCTGTTTCATTACACCGACTCCGCGGGGTCGGCGACGGTGCCACCGGCATCCATCACCTTGGTTTCCAGGACACGCCGCTGCGGCGCTGCCACGTCCAGCGTCTTGAGCGCCTTCTCATACAGCCCACGGGCCTCGTCACGCTTGCCCGCGGCGATCAGCGCGTCGCCATGGATCTCCAGGCTGGCGCTGTCGGTCGCATCGCCGAGGAGCGTGATCGCTTCATCGTGCTTGCCGGTGGCGATCAGCAGGCGCGCGATGCGCTGGTTGATCGCAGGCTTGAATGCCGGGTCGGCGTCGATCGCGCGCAGGGTCGCCAGCGCCGCTTCATTCTTGCCGGCCTCGACCTGCGCCTTGGCCAGCTGCAGCGCTGCCAGGTCGGCGTAGATCTTTGCCTTGGTGCCATCCAGATCCTTCACGCCCTTGGCCGCTTCATCCAGCTTGTTGTCCTGCAGCTGCTTGAGCACCGCCTGGTACTGCGCGTTGGCACCGGTCAGGTGACTGCCCTGCTCCTTCTGCCACCACTGCCAGCCGGCAATGCCGCCGATGGCGATGGCCACGCCGGCAATGATGCTCACACCGTTGTTCCGCAGCCAGCTGCGGACGCGTTCACTTTGTTCGTGCTCGTCGAGCAGGTCGTCGATCGCCATGCGTACTCTCGCCCCTGCCGGTCAGGAGGGACTGTTTGAATTGGACTGTCGAAACAGTAGAAACGCGGCTCAGTGTGAAACCGGAGCCACGGAGCCGTCAGAGGATACCGTAAAGCGCGCCACGTTGGCTCGCTGGTACGGTGAAAGGTCGACGATAGTGCCGGCCTGCTGAACCTCGACCGCCGAGGCATTGCCCAGCACCATGCGGGCGACCTGGCCGGGGCTGAACGTGCGGGTCTCACCCGACTTGATCAAGGCTTTTTCGACGGTCGTGCCGTCGGGACCGGAAATGTCCACCCAGCTGTCGCCCTTGAACTGCAGGGTCAGCGCGCCGGCCGGCGCCGCCGCCGGCGCGGCGGCGTTCGGGCGCGGCACCGGGGTCAGCGAGGCAAGATACGGCGCCGACGGTGCGGGGGGCGTTGCCGCCGGGGCGGCACTGGTGGCCGCCGGGGCCGAAGGCGCCGTCGAACCGGCCACCGGCACCGCTGCGGGAATCACGTCGAGCGAGGCCGTATTGGGTGCCGGCGACGCGGCATCGAAATGGCCGCGCGTGGCGAACCAGACCGGCACTGCCAGCACGGCGGTGATGCCGACGTACAGGGCGCGCCGCCCCAGGCTTTCGGCAATCCGCCGTGCCCGCGGGGTATGGGTATGGCTGACCAGCTGCGGCGGCACCACCGGACCGATCCGGGACTGGTCCAGCACGTCGCCGAGGTCGATCTTGAGCAAGCGCGCATAGCTCTTGAGCTGGCCGCGGACGAATACCGGCGCGCCGAGGCGATCCCATTGCTCGGCTTCCAGCGACTTCACCACCTGCACCGGCATGCGCAGGGTCTGGCCCACTTCCTCGAGCGTCAATCCCGATGCCTCGCGCGCCTGGCGGAGGCGAGCCCCACAGCCGGCAGCGGTATCAAGAGCGCTCACAGTCTGGTCATCAATCACAATGCTTCAACCCCGGGAATTAGGACCCGCGTCCTGCGGAAATTCGTCGCGAATTCGCTGCAGATAGCGACCGGATGCCACTGTGTCACCAAGCTGCGCCTCGATTTGAGAGGCAAGTTGTAACACGGAACGTGTGGCCGGTGCAGCCGCCAGACGACGTTGCACGAAGGCCCGGGCCTCGAAATAGCGGGCCTGGGTGAACTCACTGCGCGCCATCGATTCCAGCGCATAGGCATTGCCCGGATCCAGCGCCAGCGCCCGGCGCAGGTCGCGCGCCGCCCGCTCCGGCTGCCCGGCCTGCAGCGCGCAGCCGCCGGCGTTGGCCAAGGCGGCGGCAGGGGTGCGGTAGCCCGGCGCGGCAATGGCCCGGTCGAACAGGGGCAGCGCTTCGCCGAAGCGGCCCTGCTCGCAGAGCCAGGCGCCGTAGTTGTTCAGCACCTCGCCACTGTTCGGGGCCAGTTCGGCGGCCTTCTGGAACAGCGGGCCTGCCTCGGCCATCGCCCCACGCTGCGCGGCCAGCGCCGCCAGCAGCACATAGGCATCGGGCCGGTCCGGCTGCAGCTTGAGCGCGCTTCTCGCGCGTTTCTCGGCCTGCTCGGCCTGACCGCTGCGCATCGCGTCCGCCGCGAGCGTGAGCTGGTCCTGGTAGTTCACCCGGCGCCGGGTATCAGCGCTGTCGCGGGCCACGTATTCCGGCGCGACACCCAGCGGTGCGCTGGTCGGTTTGACGCCTTTGCTGCCACAGCCGGCCATTGCCAGCGCGACGAAAAAAACGGCTGGCAATCGGAGGTCAGGCAGCGGCATCCCGGTTTTTCCCGTCCTGGAGCGTTTTGTTGAACTCGGCCTGGCGGCGCGTGCGGTCCATCACCTGCCCCTTGAGCTGGCCACAGGCCGCGTCGATGTCATCGCCGCGCGTACGCCGGACCATGGTCAGCACCTGCGAGTCCAGCAGGATCTTCTGGAACGCACGGATCTCGGCGTCCCCCGAGCGCTCATAGCGGGTTCCGGGGAACGGGTTGAACGGAATCAGGTTGACCTTGCCCGAGTGCGACGCCTGCACCGCGTTGTCGAACTGGCGCATCAGCCGCGCCAGCTGGCGGGCATGTTCGGGCTGGTCGTTGATGCCCTTCATCAGGGTGTATTCGAAGGTGACCGATTCGCGGCGCTTGTTCGCACGCAGGTAGCGCGCGCACGAGGCCATCAGTTCCACGATCGGGTACTTCTTGTTGAGCGGCACCAGGGTCTCGCGCAGCGCATCGTTCGGCGCATGCAGCGACACCGCCAGCGACACATCGCTTTCAGCAGAGAGGCGGTCGATCTGCGGCACCAGGCCGGAGGTCGACAGGGTCACGCGCTTGTTGGCCAGCCCGTAGCCCAGGTCGTCCCGCATCACGTTCATGGCGCGCACGACGTTGTCGAAATTCATCAACGGCTCGCCCATGCCCATCATCACCACATTGGTGAGGCGACGCTGCTTGTGCGGAATGTTGCCCAGGTGACGCGCGGCCACCCACACCTGGCCGATGATCTCGGCGGTCGAAAGGTTGCGGTTGAAGCCCTGGGTGGCGGTCGAACAGAACGTGCAGTTCAGCGCGCAGCCGACCTGCGAGGACACGCACAGCGTGCCGCGGTTCTTGTCCGGGATGTACACCGCTTCGATCGCGTTCTTGCCATCGGTGCCCATGGCCAGCAGCCATTTGTGGGTGCCGTCGGCGGAAGGCTTGTCGAAGACGATGTTGGGAACGCGGATCTCGGCGTGCTGCTTGAGCTTGCTGCGCAGCGCCTTGCCCAGGTCGGTCATGTCATCGAAGTCGGTGACGTAGTGGTGGTGGATCCACTTCATCACCTGGTGGGCACGGTAGCGCGCTTCGCCGAGGGTCTCGGCGAAGAAGCGCTCCAGACCCTCGCGATCGAGGTCGAGCAGGTTCTGCTTGGCCACCGGCGCGCCTTCGGCGAGCACGATGGGGATGGCGGTGGGCTGGACGACCTCGTTCACGGCATTACTCTCAGCGCGAGACCACGTCGGTCGCGGCGAAGAAGTACGCGATTTCAATCGCGGCGTTCTCGACCGAGTCCGAGCCGTGGGCGGCATTGGCATCGATGGAATCGGCGAAGTCGGCGCGGATGGTGCCCGGCGCGGCGTCCTTCGGGTTGGTGGCGCCCAGCAGGTCGCGGTGGGCCAGCACGGCGTTCTCGCCTTCCAGCGCCTGGATCATCACCGGGCCGGAGATCATGAACTCGACCAGCGCGTTGAAGAACGGGCGCTCACGGTGCACGGCGTAGAAGCCCTCGGCTTCGCGGCGCGACAGCTGCTTGTACTTGGCGGCCACGACCTTCAGGCCGGCCTTTTCGAAGCGGGCGTAGATTTCGCCGATGACGTTCTTGGCGACGGCGTCCGGCTTGATGATGGAAAGGGTGCGCTCCAGCGCCATGGGAAGTTCTCCGTTGGGCGGGCCACTGATCGGCCCGAGAGTAACATGAAAAAAACCCGCGTCAAAACGCGGGCTTAGCCTATATACGTTGTGGGGATTCTACAGGGTCATGGGACGCGATGCCATGGCCACGGCGGGGCCGGCGCGGCCTGCAGGTGTGCGCTTCATTCAGGATGGGCCAGCCGCACCGGGCGCATCACGATTGTGAACGGTTCGCGCGGTGTGCTGCGGCGCAGCATGCCTCGGCCTGCGTCCGGGTCTAATATCAAACAATCGTTTGATTGAACCCTGCCCTGCCCATGGCCAAGCCCGCCCACTTCTCCACCAAGGACCGCATTCTCGGCGCCGCCGAGGAGCTGTTCGCCCTGCACGGGTTCGCCGGGACGTCACTGCGCCAGGTGACCAGCCAGGCCGATGTGAACATCGCAGCGGTCAATTACCACTTCGGCTCCAAGGAAAACCTGGTCAACGAGGTCTTCCGCCGGCGCATGGACGAAATGACCGCCGCCCGGCTGTCCCAGCTCGATGCGGCCCGGCGCGAACACCCCGGTGCCCTGCGGCCGGTGCTGGCGGCCTTCGTCGAACCGGCCCTGGCCATGGCCCAGGACCGCCAGACCGGCGGTGCGTTCGTGCGGGTCATCGCGCGCGCTTACGCGGAAAAGAACGACAACCTGCGCAAGTTCCTGTCCGACCACTACGGCCACGTGCTGCGTGAGTTCGGCAAGGCCATCGCGGCCTGCGTGCCCGGCCTGAGCAAGGAAGAGCTGTATTGGCGGCTCGACTTCCTTGCCGGCGCGCTCACCTACGCGATGGCCGACTTCGGCCTGATCAAGCGTCCCGCCGGTGTCACCGAAGCGGCGCATCGTGCCCATGCGGCCCAGGAACTGATCCATTTCGCCGAGGCTGGCTTCCGCGCCAGTGCGGCCCCGTTGGCTCCTACCCCGTCATCCACCCCGTAGAGCCAGGCCCTGCCTGGCTGCTTGCCCTGACCAACAAAGGCTTATCGACATGTCCAATTCCCTGCCAGTCCGCCGTGCCGCCGTGCTGGGTGCCGGCGTCATGGGCGCCCAGATCGCCGCCCACCTGACCAATGCCGGCGTCGACACCGTGCTGTTCGACCTTCCCGCCAAGGAAGGTCCTGCCGACGGCATCGTGCTCAAGGCCATTGCCAACCTTGGCAAGCTGAGCCCGGCCCCGCTCGCCAGCAAGTCCTACGCCGAAGCGATCACCCCGGCCAACTATGAAACCGGCCTGGAGCAGCTGCGCGACTGCGACCTGATCATCGAAGCCATCGCCGAACGGATGGACTGGAAGCAGGACCTGTACAAGAAGATCGCGCCGTTCGTGGCCGACCACGCCGTGCTGGCCTCCAACACCTCCGGCCTGGGCATCAACAAGCTCGCCGACGTGCTGCCCGAACAGCTGCGCCACCGCTTCTGTGGCGTGCACTTCTTCAACCCGCCGCGCTACATGCACCTGGCCGAGCTGATCCCGGCCACCACCACCGACGCTGCCGTGCTGGAAGGCCTGGAAACGTTCCTGGTCACCACCCTGGGCAAGGGCGTGGTGTACGCCAAGGACACCCCGAACTTCATCGGCAACCGCATCGGCGTGTTCTCGATCCTGTCCACCATCTTCCACACCCAGCAGTTCGGGCTGGGCTTCGATGAAGTCGATGGCCTGACCGGCCCGCTGGTCGGCCGCCCGAAGTCGGCCACCTACCGCACCTCCGACGTGGTCGGCCTGGACACCATGGCGCACGTCATCAAGACCATGGGCGACACCCTGCCCAACGACCCGTGGCACCAGTACTTCGCCTCGCCGAAGTGGCTTGAGGCGCTGATCGCCAAGGGTGCGCTGGGCCAGAAGACCGGCGCCGGCATCTTCCGCAAGGTCGGCAAGGACATCATGGTGCTGGACCTGGAGAAGCAGGACTACCGCGCTGCCGATCGCACCGCCGCCCCGGAAGTGGTCGAGATCCTGAAGATCAGGAACCCGGCCGAGAAGTTCGCCAAGCTGCGCGAAAGCCAGCACCCGCAGGCGCAGTTCCTGTGGGCGACCTTCCGCGACCTGTTCCATTACAGCGCCTACCACCTGGCCGACATCGCCGAAACCGCGCGCGACGTCGACCTGGCCATCCGCTGGGGCTACGGCTGGTCGCTGGGCCCGTTCGAAACCTGGCAGGCCGCCGGCTGGAAGCAGGTCGCGCAGTGGATCGCCGATGACATCGTGGCCGGCAAGAGCATGAGCAATGCGCCGCTGCCGGACTGGGTGTTCGACGGCCGCGACGGCGTGCATGCCGCCGAAGGCAGCTACAGCCCGACCCGCAACGCCAAGCTGCCGCGCTCGGCGCTGCCGGTGTACCAGCGCCAGCGCTTCCCGGACCCGCTGCTGGGCGAGACCTTCAGCCCGGGCGAAACCTTGTTCGAGAACGACGGCGTGCGCATGTGGCACGACGGCGACGGCATTGCCGTGGTCAGCTTCAAGACCAAGATGAACACCGTGTCCGACCACGTGCTCAACGGCCTGCAGGAAGCGATCAAGCGCGCCGAGCAGGGCTTCACGGGCCTGGTCATCTGGCAGCAGAAGGAACCCTTCTCCGCCGGTGCCGACCTGGCGGGCGCGCTCGGCCTGCTGCAGGCGGGCAAGGTCGACCAGTTCGAAGAAATGGTGCACAACTTCCAGCGCACCAGCCAGGCCATCAAGTACGCGCTGGTGCCGGTGGTGACCGCCGTGCGCGGGCTGGCCCTGGGCGGTGGCTGCGAGTTCCAGATGCACAGCGCCAAGAGCGTGGCTGCACTGGAAAGCTACATCGGCCTGGTCGAAGCCGGCGTCGGCCTGCTGCCGGCCGGCGGCGGCCTGAAGGAACTGGCGGTGCGCGCCTCGCAGGCCGCGGGCCCCGGTGGCGACGTGTTCGCCGAACTGAAGAAGACCTTCGAAACCGTGGCCATGGCCAAGGTCTCCACCTCGGCGGTCAACGCCAAGGAACTGGGCCTGATGCGCGCCACCGACAAGGTGGTGTTCAACAGCTTCGAAGCGCTGCACATCGCCAAGGCCGAAGTGCAGGCGCTGGCCGAAGGCGGCTACCGTCCGCCGATGCCGGCCCGCCGCATCCAGGTCGCCGGTGACGTCGGCATCGCCACCTTCAAGATGATGCTGGTGAACATGCTGGAAGGCCGCTTCATCAGCCCGTACGACTACGAAATCGCCGTGCGCATCGCCACCGTGCTGTGCGGTGGCGAAGTGGACCGCGGCACCCTGGTCGACGAAGAGTGGCTGCTGACCCTGGAGCGCAAGCACTTCGTCGAGCTGGCCCAGCAGGAAAAAACCCAGGCCCGCATCGCGCACATGCTCAAGACCGGCAAGCCCCTGCGCAACTGATTCCGCGCCCGGTAGGTGCCGACCGTGGGTCGGCACCCCTGCCCCCCAATTGAAGAGATCACTGCAATGACCAAGCAAATCCAGGACGCCTACATCGTCGCCGCCACCCGCACCCCGGTTGGCAAGGCGCCCAAGGGCGTGTTCCGCAATACCCGTCCCGACGACATGCTCGCCCACGTGCTCAGGTCCGTGGTCGCGCAGGCACCAGGCATCGACGTCAACCGCATCGACGACGCCATCATCGGCTGCGCCATGCCGGAAGCCGAGCAGGGCATGAACGTGGCGCGCATCGGCGTGCTGCTGGCCGGCCTGCCCGACACCATCGCGGCGCAGACCGTGAACCGCTTCTGCTCGTCCGGCCTGCAGGCCGTGGCGATGGCGGCCGACCAGATCCGCCTGGGCAATGCCGACCTGATGCTGGCCGGTGGCACCGAGTCGATGTCGATGGTGCCGATGATGGGCAACAAGATCGCCATGGCCCCGAGCGTGTTCGACAACGACCACGTCGCCATCGCCTACGGCATGGGCATCACCGCCGAGAAGGTCGCCGAAGAGTGGAAGGTGTCGCGCGAAGAGCAGGACGCGTTCGCCCTCGCCTCGCACCAGAAAGCCATCGCCGCGATCCAGAACGGCGAGTTCAAGGACGAGATCAGCCCGTACGACGTGCGTACCCGCCAGCCCGACCTGGCTGATGGCCGCCGCATCATCACCCGCGACCGCATCGTCGACACCGACGAAGGCCCGCGCCCGGATTCGTCGGCCGAAGGCCTGGCCAAGCTGCGCCCGGTGTTCCGCAACGGCCAGTTCGGTGGCACGGTGACCGCCGGCAACTCCTCGCAGATGAGCGACGGCGCCGGCGCGGTGCTGCTGGCCTCGGAGCAGGCGGTGAAGGACTACGGCCTGAAGCCGCTGGCCCGCTTCGTCAGCTTCTCGGTGGCCGGCGTGCGCCCGGAAGTGATGGGCATCGGCCCGATCGCCGCCATTCCCAAGGCGCTGAAACAGGCCGGCCTGAGCCAGGACCAGCTGGACTGGATCGAGCTCAACGAAGCCTTCGCGGCGCAGTCGCTAGCGGTGATCCGCGATTGCGGCCTGGACCCGTCCAAGGTCAACCCGCTGGGCGGCGCCATCGCCTTGGGCCACCCGCTGGGCGCCACCGGCGCGATCCGCACCGCCACCCTGCTGCACGGCCTGCGCCGTCGCCAGCAGAAGTACGGCATGGTGACCATGTGCATCGGCACCGGCATGGGCGCAGCGGGCATTTTCGAATCGCTGTAACGCGCCGCCCGCGGCGGCATCCACCGGTGTGCCGACCAACGGTCGGCACCTACCCCGGTAGCCACCGACCGTTGGTCGGTGGACGTCTCCGCAACCGGTAGCGCCGACCGTTGGTCGGCCCACGCGGCACTGAGGGCCGGCCAACGGCCGGCGCTACGGAAACAAAACGGGCGGCCCTTGGCCGCCCGTTTTTGTTGGATCGAGCAGCGCCTGCGCGCTGATCAATCCTCGGCCAGCATCTGCGTCAGCTTCTCGCGCGCCGGCTTGGCCAGCTTCTTGTTCTCCAGCGCGAAGCGGATCGTCGCTTCCACCAGACCCAGGTGGGTGCCGCAGTCGAACCGGGTCCCTTCGAAGCGGTATGCATTGACTTCGTCCGATGTCAGCAGCGCTGCAATCGCATCGGTCAGCTGGATCTCGCCGCCGGCGCCCTGGCCGGTGGCTTCGAGCAGGCCGAAGATCTTCGGGTCGAGCACATAACGCCCCACCACCGCCAGGTCGCTGGGCGCATCCTCCGGCTTCGGCTTCTCCACGATCTGCGAGATGCGACCCTTGCGCCCGTCGAACGCCTCGGTGGCCACGATGCCGTAGCTTGCGGTGTTCTCGTGCGGCACGTCTTCCACCGCGATCACGCTGGCACCGGTGGCCGCGTTGAGGTCGGCCATCTGCTTGAGGGCGCCATCACCCCGGTTCCAGATGAGATCGTCCGGCAGCAGCACCGCGAACGGCTCATCGCCAACCACGGACTTGGCACACAGCACCGCGTGGCCCAGGCCCAGCGCTTCGGTCTGGGTGACAAACACCGCGCGTACGCCTTCGGGCAGCACGTTGCGCACCAGCTCCAGCAACTCGGTCTTGCCCGCCCGCTCCAGCTTCTGCTCGAGTTCGTAGGCCTTGTCGAAGTAGTCGGCCACCGCGTGCTTGTAGCGGTTGGTGACGAAGATCAGGGTGTCGCACCCTGCTTCGATCGCTTCATCGACGGCGTACTGGATCAGCGGCCGATCGATGATCGGCAGCATTTCCTTGGGAACCGTCTTGGTTGCGGGAAGGAACCGGGTGCCCAGTCCCGCTACCGGGAATACCGCCTTGCGGATGCGTTTGTTCGTCACAGCCTGTTGGCCTCTCGTGCCGGAAAGGGCACCACGTTAGCCGACTCGACGTGAGATTCCTGTTGCAACGGCGCGAATTCCGGCATGGTCGCGAACAGGATGCTGTTGATGGCGTCGGTATCGTAGTTGGCGATCGCTTCGCGCAGGCGCGGCACATTGCCCAGCACCTGGTCGCGCGCGAACGTGCGGACGCCGGCTTCCAGGATCTTGGGGTGCGCGGTCGGCCGATAGTCCTCGTCTGAATAGAACAGGGTTTCGTGCAGCTTCTCGCCGGGACGCAGGCCGGTGTAGACGATGGCGATGTCCTTGTACGGCTGTTTCCCGGCCAGGCGGATCATCTGCTCGGCCAGCACCCGGATCGGCACCGGCTCGCCCATGTCCAGCGTGTAGATCGCGCCGTGCGACGCCGATGCCGCCGCCTGCAGGATCAGCTGGCAGGCCTCGGGAATGGTCATGAAGTAGCGGGTCACTTCCGGGTCGGTGACCGTGACCGGGCCGCCCTTCAGGATCTGCTCGCGGAACACCGGCACCACGCTGCCCGCCGACGCCAGCACGTTGCCGAAGCGGACGGTGAC
This sequence comes from Stenotrophomonas sp. NPDC077420, assembly GCF_044543385.1. Taxonomy (NCBI): domain Bacteria; kingdom Pseudomonadati; phylum Pseudomonadota; class Gammaproteobacteria; order Lysobacterales; family Lysobacteraceae; genus Stenotrophomonas; species Stenotrophomonas sp. NPDC077420. Next base: position 166,723 of record NZ_JBITVZ010000006.1, on the reverse strand, counting down.
GAAACGGGTGTGGCTGGTCTTCTGGTCAAGGCTCTGGCAGATCATCTCCGCGTAGCGCTTGCTGGCGCCCAGCGCGTTGACCGGGTCCACCGCCTTGTCGGTGGAGATGAAAACGAAATGCTCGATGCGCGCTTCCACGCAGGCGCGCGCGACCGTTTCGGTAGACAGGATGTTGTTACGCACCGCCTCGCGCAGCTGGCGCTCCAGCACCGGCACCTGCTTGTAGGCGGCGGCATGGAACACCGCATCGACGCTGGACAGCGACAACGCGTGGCGGATCACCGCCGGGTCGCCGCAGTCGCCCAGCACCGCTTCCACCACCAGATCCGGGAAGCTGCGCTTGAGCTCGGCTTCAATGGTCAGCAGCAGCAGTTCGCTCATCTCCAGCAGCACCACCCGCCCCGCCCCATGGCGCGCGCACTGGCGGCACAGTTCCGAACCGATCGAGCCACCGGCACCGGTGACCAGCACGGTGCGACCGCCCAGCCAACCACGGATCAGCGACCAGTCCGGCAGGATCGGCTTGCGCCCCAACAGGTCCTCGATGGCCACTTCCTTGAGCTCGCCGGGCAGCGAATGCCCCAGCAGCACATCGTTGAGCTTGGGCACCATCCGGAACGGGACGCCGGTGCTTTCGCACAACGCCACCACCCGCTGCATGCCCGCCGCATCCAGCGACGGAATGGCGATCACCAGCAACTTGGCCGCGGTTTCGCGGGCCACGGCGGCCGCGTCGTCGAGCGTGCCCAGGATGGGCAGGCCCTGCAGCTTGGCGCCCTGCAGGTGCGGGGCGTCGTCCAGCAGGCCCACCGGCTCGAAATCGCCGGAGCGGCGCAGGTCACGGACCAGCGCCTCAGCCGCCTGCCCGGCCCCGAGGATCAGCACCCGGCGCGCGGTCGCGTCCGACTGCAGCGCCTGGTAGTCCTTCCACGCGCGGTACAGCAGCCGGGGCGCGCCCAGCAGCGCCGACAGCGCGAAGGGATAGATGACCAGCACCGACATCGGCACGCCGTTGAAGCGCTTGTAAGCCAGCACCACGACGATGGCCAGCAGACCGATGAAGCTGGATTTGAAGATATGCAGCAGGTCGGCCACGCTGGCAAACCGCCACAGGCCCCGGTACAGACCTACCCGCCAGAAGACCACGGCCTGGATCGCAAGCACCAGGGTGGTGTCGATGTTCCATAGCGGCAGCGAGGGCGCATCGGCCAGCATTGAATAGCGGCCGGCATGCAGCAGCTGCCAGCAGGCCCAGACCATGAACAGGTCGTGGGCCACGATGGCGGCGCGGGGAAGCAGACTCGTAAAGCGGTCCTGCCAAGGCGTCATAAACCAAGCAATCCTTCTAGTAGCGCATTCCCTTGCGCAGGAGTAGCCAAAGACCGGAGGTGGCGAACAACCACGCTACGGCCACGGCAGCCTCCCACCTCGGCTGCAAGTACGTGCAAGCATTAAACACTGTAATACTGAACAGACCAAAAACAAAGTACATCCCTGTAACCGAAGTGTGCGTGGCACCACCTTTGACAGCCCGCTGGTAAAGATGCTGGGTGTGGGGCTCCATCCATCTTTGCCCCGTGAGCATGCGCGAGAGCAGTGTGAAGCCAGCGTCCACGAGAAACGCGGTCAGGGGCACCAGCAGCAGCAGCCAGGACACCGGCGTGGTCACGCTCGCCAGGCAGACCAGGGCAGCGACGGCATACCCCAGTGCCCCGCTGCCGACATCCCCCATGAAGATCCGTGCACGCGGAAAGTTGAAGGGCAGGAAACCGAGGCAGGCAAGCGCCAGGACGATGCCGACCAGGGCCAGCGACCCGGGCAGGACCAGGGCGAAGGCGATCCCGGCCAGGATCGCCTGGGTGGTCGCGATGCCGTTGATCCCATCCATGAAATTCCAGATGTTGATCAGGGATGTCGTGAACAGAAGGGCCAGCGCGGCCTGCCAGAGGTTCCCGGTGGCGTTCCAGACCAGTCCCGCCAACAGGGCGGCCGCGATCACATGGACCAGCAGTCGACGCACCGCCGGCAGCGGCCGATGGTCATCCCACCAGCCAATGCCCGCCACCAGTACCAGGCCCAGGCCAGACACCAGCAACGGCGTGCGCGCCACCGGCCATGCGACGGCGCCGACCACCGCGGCCAGCAGCAGGGTCAGGACAATGGCGATGCCGCCGCCGCGCGGCGTGGCCACCCCATGGCTGCGGCGCTCGCCGGGCTGGTCGAGCAGATTACGCCGCCGCGCGTAGTGGCGGGCCCATCCGGTGAGCGCCGCCGAGACCGCCAGCACCGCCGGCAATCCGATCCACCACCCTGTCGTCATGGTTCAAAGCACCGCGTAATTCAGCAGCGGCTTGACCGTTCCCCACTCCTTGCAGCTCGGGCATTGCCAGTGGTGGGTCCGCGCACCAAAGCCGCAGCGGGTGCAGCGGTACGCCGGATTGCGGACCAGCAACTGGTCGGTGATGTGCTTGAGGTCGTGCAGGGTGGCGGTGGAATCGGCCCCCTCGGCCAGGGTCAGGTCGATCAGGGCCGACTCACCGCGCACCGAAGGTCGATCCTTCAGCTGGCGCCCCAGGTAGGCCCGCGCCGGAGCCACGCCTTCCTGTTCTTCCATCAGCTGGGTCAGCGCCAGCACCGGGGCGATGCCGCGGTAGTGCTCGGTCATTTCCGACAGGAAGGCGCGCGCGCCGCCCAGGTCCCCCACCTTGCGGTAGTTCTGCATCAGCGGCTGCAGCACTTCGGGCAGGTATTCCGGGTCGTTGCGGGCGGCGCGTTCGAACGCACGCACCGCGGCTTCGGCATTGCCCGAATCGGTCTCCAGGCGCCCTTCGATGATGCCGGCACGCACCGACATGGCGTCGGCCTGGTACGCGCGGGCAATGGCTGCCCGCGCCTCGTCGATCTTGCCGGCGCCGCGGAAGCGCTCAGCCAGTTCGCATTCGAACTGCCCGACCAGTTTGCCCATGGGCTCGCCGGTGACTTCTTCATAGCGGGTGGCGTTGTCGATCGCCTTTTCCCAGTCGCGTTCGGCCTGGTAAATGCCGATCAGGTGCTTGAGGGCCTGCGGCGCGCGCTGGTCGATCTGCGCCAGTTCGGAAAAGACGGTCTCGGCACGGTCCAGCAGGCCGGACTTCATGTAGTCCTCGCCCAGGGCCAGCAGCGCCTGCACGCGCTGGGCGTCGCTCAGGTCGGTGCGGTTGACCAGCCCCTGGTGCAGGCGGATGGCACGGTCGACCTCGCCGCGGCGGCGGAACAGGTGCCCCAGCGCGACCTGGGTTTCGAAGGTTTCCTTGTCCAGCTCGGCGATGTGCAGGAACAGCTCGATGGCCTTGTCAGGCTGCTCGTTGAGCAGGTAGTTCAGGCCACGGAAGTACGTGCTGGACAGGCGGCTGACCTGGTTGTCGCCATGCCGCTGGCCGCCACGTCGGCCGATCACCCAGCCGGAAACCGCTGCCAGGGGCAGGAACAGGAAAAACCAGAACCACTCGGAGACAAAGTCCATCGGCGCTCAGTGTCCGTCGAAAGTAAGAAAAGGCAGCGCGCGCCGGATGGGCGGGCTGAGGTCGTTCATGCCGCCAAGAGTAGCAGCCGAACGGGAATGAATCATCGGTCCGCAGTGCGGACGATGCGGCTCAGGCAGGATCGCTTTCCAGCGGCACCACGGCGCTGACGCGCTCGCGCAGTTCCTTGCCCGGTTTGAAATGCGGGACATGCTTGCCCGGCAATGCGACCGACTCCCCGGTCTTGGGGTTGCGCCCCAGCCTCGGCGGCCGGTAATGCAACGAAAAACTGCCGAACCCGCGGATCTCGATGCGATCCCCGCCGGCCAGCGCCCCGCCCATCATTTCCAGCAACGACTTCACCGCCAGATCGACATCGTCCGACTTCAAATGCGCCTGTCGGCGCGCCAGGATTTCGATCAACTCGGATTTGGTCATTGCGGACTCGCGTCGAGGGTCTCAAACCCTGAAACGGCCCGGACATGTGTCCGGGCCGCCCAGGAAACTACAGCTACGGCGGGGTCCGATTACTCGGACTTGTTGCCGTTCAGCTGGGCGCGCAGCAGCGCGCCGAGCTGGGTGGTGCCGCTGGAAGCGGAAGAGGACTGGTATTCCTCCAGCACTTCGCGCATTTCCGCGTCGTCCTTGGCCTTGATCGACAGCTGCAGGGTACGACCCTTGCGATCCATGCCCACGAACTTCGCTTCAACCTTGTCGCCGACCTTCAGGAACTGGGTCGCGTCGTCGACGCGCTCGTTGGCAACGTCACGTGCAGCGACGTAGCCTTCGATGCCGTCAGCCAGTTCGATGGTAGCGCCCTTGGCGTCCACTTCCTTGACCACGCCTTCGACCTTCGAACCCTTCGGGTTGGCCGCCATGTACTGACCGAACGGATCCTGCTCCAGCTGCTTGACGCCCAGGCTGATGCGCTCGCGCTCCGGATCGACGGCCAGGACGACGGCGTCCAGGTTGTCGCCCTTCTTGAAGTTGCGGACCACGTCTTCGCCGGTGGTGTTCCAGCTGATGTCGGACAGGTGCACCAGGCCGTCGATACCGCCGTCCAGGCCGATGAAGATGCCGAAGTCGGTGATCGACTTGATCTGGCCCGACACCTTGTCGCCCTTCTTGTGGATGGCAGCGAAGGTTTCCCACGGATTGGCGGCAACCTGCTTCATGCCCAGCGAGATGCGGCGACGCTCCTCATCGACGTCCAGGACCATGACTTCAACTTCGTCACCGACCTGCACGACCTTGGACGGGTTGACGTTCTTGTTGGTCCAATCCATCTCGGACACGTGCACCAGGCCTTCGACGCCCGGCTCGATCTCGACGAACGCGCCGTAATCGGTGACGTTGGAGACCTTGCCGAACACGCGGCTGTTGGCCGGGTAACGGCGGGCGATGTTGTCCCACGGATCCTCGCCCAGCTGCTTCAGGCCGAGCGAAACGCGGTTGCGCTCGCGGTCGAACTTCAGCACGCGCACGTCCAGCTCGTCGCCGACGTTCACGACTTCGGACGGATGGCGCACGCGCTTCCAGGCCATGTCGGTGATGTGCAGCAGGCCGTCGATGCCACCCAGGTCCACGAACGCGCCGTAATCGGTCAGGTTCTTGACGACACCCTTCAGGATCGCGCCTTCCTGCAGCTTGTCCATCAGCTGCTCGCGCTCTTCCGAGTGCTCGCTTTCGACGACAGCGCGGCGCGAGACCACGACGTTGTTACGCTTGCGGTCCAGCTTGATGAGCTTGAATTCCAGCTCCTTGCCTTCCAGGTAGGCCGGGTCGCGCACCGGGCGCACATCCACCAGCGAACCGGGCAGGAACGCGCGGACATCCTTGATGTCCACGGTGAAACCACCCTTGACCTTGCCGCTGATGCGGCCGGTGATGGTTTCGTTCTTTTCCAGGGCTTCTTCCAGCTCGTCCCACACCATGGCGCGCTTGGCTTTCTCGCGCGACAGGACGGTTTCACCGAAGCCGTTCTCGATCGAGTCGAGGGCGACCTTGACGACATCGCCTTCGGCGACGTCGATTTCGCCGGCGTCGTTACGGAACTGTTCGATCGGCACGATGCCTTCGGACTTCAGGCCGGCGTTGATCACCACGACGTCGCCGCGGACTTCAACGACAACACCGCTGACGATGGCGCCCGGCTTCAGCTTGGCCAGATTGGCCTGGCTGGCTTCAAACAGTTCGGCAAATGATTCGGTCATTAGATTTACTCTGTTGGACACATGGGCATGGGTTCCGGGAACGGTTCCCTTTTACTGCCCGCCTGTTGGTCGACCCCGGTAACGCGAGTCGTGTGTTAAGTAGGAAAACCGCCACGCATCATTGCGGGACGGAGCTTGTGTTGCCTTGCGTTGGTGCGACTACCGCCGATGCACTGGCGGTCTCCTTGCAGCGGATCAGGCACCCGAAACCGGAAGCAGATCCAGTACCTTGGCAACGACCTGGTCGATGCCGATACCACTGGTGTCGATGACGACGGCATCGTCTGCCGGCTTCAGGGGCGCCACTGTGCGCTGTGCATCACGGGCGTCGCGGGCCATGATCTCGCGCAGGAGGTCATCAAAGTTAACAGAAACCCCCTTGTCTTTCAACTGGTTATGCCGGCGGCCGGCGCGCTCCTCGGCGCTGGCGGTCAGGAACACCTTGAATGGGGCGTCCGGGAAGATCACCGTCCCCATGTCACGGCCGTCGGCGACCAGGCCGGGAAGAATCCTGAATGCGCGCTGGCGCTCTTTCAGCGTGGCGCGCACTTCGGGAATGGCGGCGATGGCCGAGGCCAGGGCGCCGGTGGTCTCCAGCCGCAGCTCGTCGGTGGCGTCGGTCTCATTGACGATGACACGCAGGCCGCCGTCGGCGGCCTCGACGAAGCGCACATGGGTGTCGAAGGTGCAGCGGACCAGCGCGGAGGCATCGGAGGTGTCGATATCGGCCCAGCTGGCGGCCACCCCCACGGCCCGGTACAGGGCACCCGAATCGAGGTAGTGCCAGCCCAGCCGCGATGCGACAATGCGGCTGACGGTCCCCTTGCCGGCCCCGGAAGGACCGTCGATGGTGAGCACGGGAGGTAGCTGATTCATGGGTTTCCCTGTGGATTTGACCCCCCATTCTAGCCCCTGCCCGACCGCTGCCGAGACCTTTTTGGTGCAACCACTTGAAAGGATGGAAAAAAGACCGGTAGAATGGCGGGCTTGAACGAGCGTCACCTGCCGATTGTCGTCTGCATATCGCGGCCGCGCTCCAACCGAATCCACGTTTACGCCGAGGTATGCAATGAAAGTCCTGTCTTCCCTGAAGTCGGCCAAGTCCCGTCACCGCGACTGCAAGGTCGTCCGTCGTCGCGGCAAGATCTTCGTGATCTGCAAGTCGAACCCGCGCTTCAAGGCTCGCCAGCGCTGAGCCGAGGGCGTCACGGCCATCGGTCGCGACCTGCCTGAATAAAAAGCCGCCTCCGGGCGGTTTTTTATTGCCGATTTTGGTGTAATCGCAGGGTGCGCTACGACTACCGGTCGTGGCTGCCTTGCTGGATCCGCCGGTACATCACGACCATGGGTGGTGATGCCGCTGTACGTCACGACCGCCGGTCGTGGCTCCTTTCTTGATGACTGGGGAGTAGATCGAGATGAAGCGTTACCTGACCACCCTGCCGTTGCTGGCCCTGCTGGCCTGCGCCAGCGCCCAGGCCGACACCCTGCTGATCGACCGCACCAAGGAGCAGCCCGCACCGGTGGTTCCGGTTCGTGGCCAGAGCGCCACCGAGGTGCTGAGCACCTTCGGCGAACCCACCGAAAAGCTGGAACCCCGCGGCGGGCAGAAGCGCCAGTGGCCGACCATCAACCGCTGGGTGTACCCGATGTTCACCGTCTACTTCGAGAAGTCGAAGGTGATCGACGTGGTGGCCAACAAGGCCGACGCCAACGAAGTCGGCCCGAAGCCGCCGATCCGCTGACCCCTCAAACGCCCGCCGCCCGGCGGGCCATCGCACCGAGACCATGAACGACACGCTCCGCTTTCCGGCCGAATGGGAATCCCAGTCCGCCATCCTGATCGCCTGGCCCCACGCCGACACCGACTGGGCCGACCGCCTGGGTGACGTCGAGGACACCTACATCGCGCTGGTCGCGGCCATCACCCGCTTCCAGCCGGTGGTGATCATCGTGGCTGACGACGACCTGGAGGCGTACGCCGACGCGCGCCTTCGCTCGAACCGGATCGACACGGACCGCGTGCGTTTCGTCACTGCGCCGTATGACGACACCTGGCTGCGCGATTCGGGCCCGATCACGCTGCGCCGCGCCGACGGCGGCTTCCGCCTGCTGGACTTCCGCTTCACCGGCTGGGGCGGCAAGTTCGAGGCCAGCCTGGACGACCAGCTGGTGGGCGTGCTGCACGCGGCCAACCTGTTTGCGGACGCGGAGCTGCAGAGCATTCCGTTCGCGCTGGAAGGCGGCGCCATCGAGACCGACGGCGCGGGCACCCTGCTCACCACCTGGAAGTGCCTGCACGAGCGCCACCCGGACCGGGATCGTGCGTCGCTGAGCGCGGACATGGCGAGCTGGCTGGCGCAGGACCGGGTGCTGTGGCTGGACCACGGCTACCTGGAAGGCGACGACACCGACGCGCACATCGACACGCTGGCGCGCTTCGCGTCGGTGGACAGCATTGTCTACCAGGCCTGCGATGACGCCAGCGATTCGCACCATGCCGAGCTGCAGGCGATGGGCAACGAACTGGCCGCGCTGCGCACCGCCGACGGCCAGCCCTACCGCCTGTTCCCGCTGCCGTGGGCGCGACCGGTGATCGACGAGGGCCGCCGCCTGGCGGCGTCCTACGCCAATTACCTGATCCTCAACGGCGCGGTACTGATGCCGGCCTACGGCGACGTGGCCGACGACGCCGCGCGCGACGTCCTGGCCCAGGCGTATCCAAACCACGAGATCGTGCAGGTGCCCTGCCGCTCGCTGATCTGGCAGAACGGCAGCCTGCATTGCATCACCATGCAGTTGCCTGCGGGCGTCCTGAACGCCTGATCCGCATGAAACCGGGCGTTGCCCGGCTTCCACGGTTGCATACGTTCACCTGGAGCCGGGCTTTGCCCGGCTTCATGCATTTGGGCGAACAGCCGCAGGCCGATGCGCGATCTGAGCTGGGCCGGCGGGTGGCCAGAGGAAAGGCGGAATGCCGACCGAAGCTCGACAACATGACGGCCAACGGCCGTCTCCCGCGTTTCCCGTGGCAACGACACACTGTCAAAAGGTGGGTCGGGGCGGGTTTGCGGGGGTGTGAGCCGCATGGATGCGGCGACCAAGCCTCCATGGACGGATTCACGGCGTCCCCCGCGGGCCCGCCCCGACCCGCCTTAGCCCAGCAGCGCATCAGCCACGGGCTGCTCGCCCAAATGCATGAAGCCGGGCAGCGCCCGGCCCCATGCAATCGCATGCAACCACGCACTCCGCAACTCCCGCCGTTGCCCTGCATTTAGCGCCCGGCACGCGGCGTCCACCCATCCGCGATAAACTGGGTTTTTCCCCCAGCAGGATCGCCCCGGATGAGCTCTCGCCACACCCTTTCCGTCGCCCTGATCCAGGAGCGCAACCACGGTGACGCGGCCGCCAACCTGGCCGTGATCGAAACGCGCGTGGCTGAAGCGGCTGCCCAGGGTGCCAAGCTGATCCTGCTGCAGGAACTGCACAACGGCGCGTACTTCTGCCAGCACGAGTCGGTGGATGAGTTCGACCTGGCCGAACCGATCCCCGGCCCGAGCACCGAGCGCCTTGGCGCGCTTGCGAAGAAGCACGGCGTGGTCATCGTCGGCTCGCTGTTCGAGCGCCGCGCCGCCGGCCTGTACCACAACACCGCGGTAGTGTTCGAAAAGGACGGCACCCTGCTGGGCAAGTACCGCAAGATGCACATCCCGGACGACCCTGGCTTCTACGAGAAGTTCTACTTCACCCCGGGCGACCTCGGCTTCAAGCCGATCGACACCTCGGTGGGTCGCCTTGGCGTGCTCGTCTGCTGGGACCAGTGGTATCCGGAAGCCGCGCGCCTGATGGCGCTGGCCGGTGCCGAACTGCTGCTCTACCCCACCGCCATCGGCTGGGATCCGGACGACCAGAAGGACGAACAGGGCCGCCAGCGCGATGCCTGGGTGCTCAGCCACCGCGGCCATGCCGTGGCCAACGGCGTGCCCGTGCTGAGCTGCAACCGCGTCGGCCATGAGCCCTCGCCGCTGGGCGCATCGGGTATCCAGTTCTGGGGCAACAGCCACGTGCTGGGCCCGCAGGGCGAGTTCATTGGCGAAGCCGGTGGCGACCCGACCGTACTGGTCTGCGAGGTCGACCTGCAGCGCAGCGAGCATGTGCGCCGCATCTGGCCGTTCCTGCGTGATCGCCGCATCGACGCCTACGGCGACCTGCTCAAGCGCTACATCGACTGACCTTCCCACAGGAACCCTGCCCCGTGACCGTGCAGCTGCGCGACGCCACCGATGCCGACATTGCGGCCATCACCGCCATCTATGCCGTGGAAGTAACCGACTTCGTCAACACCTATGAGTACGACGTTCCGGAGGCGGCCGAGATGCAGCGGCGCATGCACGACATCGTCGCACGCGGTTTCCCGTACCTCGTGGCCGAGGTTGATGGCCACGTGGCCGGCTACGCCTATGCCAACACCTACCGTGGGCGTATCGCCTACCAGTGGACGGTCGAAAACTCCGTCTACGTCGATGCCGCATTCCAGGGCAAGGGCGTCGGCACCGCGCTGATGCAGGGCCTGATCGACGCCTGCGTCGCGCGTGGCTACCGGCAGATGGTGGCGGTGATCGGCGAACCGACCAACACCGCATCGATCAAGCTGCACGAACGCTTCGGCTTCCACCTGGTCGGCATTTTCCGTGGCCTGGGCCGCAAGCATGGGCGCTGGCTGGATACGGTGCAGATGCAGCGCGCGCTCGGCGACGGTGCCGACAGCGCCCCTTCGAATGAATGATGAAATGACTGAAAACCTGATGGACGACAACGGCGACACCCTGTTCGCCGGCCAGCCCGTGCGCGTGGTCGAACGCGACGGCGTGCGCTACACCCTGCTGGGCACCGCGCACGTCTCGCAGGCCAGCGTGGAGGTGGTGGAACGCGCCATCAACAGCGGCCGCTTCGATGCGGTCGCGGTGGAGCTGGATCCGCAACGCCTGCAGGCGCTGACCAATCCCGATGCGTTGGCCAAGCTGGACCTGGTCGAAGTGATCCGCAAGGGCCGCGTGGCGCTGTTTGCCGCCAATCTCGCCCTGGCCGCCTACCAGCGCCGCCTGGCTGAGCAGCTGGGCATCGAGCCCGGCGCCGAGCTCAAGCGCGCCGTCGGCCTGGCCAACGAACGCCACCTTCCCGTGCACCTGATCGACCGCGAAGTGGGCCTGACCTTCAAACGCGCCTCGCAGCGGCTGGGTTTCGTCGGCAAGATCAAGCTGGTCATGGGGCTGGGCGCCGGACTGTTCGCTTCCGACGACGTCGGCGAAGACGAGATCGAGAAGCTCAAGCAGGGCGACATGCTGGAAGCCAGCTTCGGCGAGTTCGCCAGCGAAAGCCCGGCACTGTACGAAACCATCATCGGCGAGCGCGACCGCTACATGGCCACGCGCCTGCGCGAAGTGCACGATCCGGCCCAGCGCGAGGTGCTGGCCGTGGTCGGTGCCGGCCATCTCGCCGGGCTGGCCCGGTACCTGGAAACCGATACCGACGCCCCGGGCCCGCTGCGCGAATCGCTGGAAGCGGTGCCGAAGAAGCGCAACATTCCGTGGATCACGCTGACCATCCTGGCGGTGGTGTTGGCCGGTATTGCCGTCGGGTTCTATCGCGGTGGACTGGGCGTGGGTACCGAGCTGCTGGCGGTGTGGGCGATGTACACCGGCGGCCTGGCCGGGTTGGGCTGCCTGCTGGCCGGCAGCCACCCGCTGAGCATCCTCACCGCGATCGTGGTGGCGCCGTTCAAGCCGTTCCGGCTGAGCATCCCGACCGGCGCATTCGCCGCGCTGGTCGAAGCGCGCCTGCGCAAGCCGGCGTACGAGGATTTCCTCAAGCTGCGCGATGACGCGCAGAGCGTGCGCGGCTGGTACCGCAACCGGGTCACCCGGGTGGTGCTGACCTTCATGCTGACCAACCTGGGCAGCATGCTGGGCCTGTGGCTGACCGGGTTCCAGGTGTGGCACAAGGTGGGCGGCTGACGGCGCCGTACCGACCAACGGTCGGTACCTACCTGTACCGACCAACGGTCGGTACCTACCCGTACCGACCAACGGTCGGTACCTACCCGTACCGACCAACGGTCGGTACCTACCTGTGCCGACCGACGGTCGGTACCTACCCGTACCGACCAACGGTCGGTACCTACCTGTGCCGACCAACGGTCGGTACCTGCCTGTGCCGACCAACGGTCGGTACCTGCCTGTGCCGACCAACGGTCGGTACCTGCCACGGCGCGACAACGTTGTTCGAGCTCGGTAGGTATCGACCGTTGGTCGATACGAAAAGGGCCACGCATCGCGTGGCCCTTTTCGTTCATGCCGGTTCGATCACCGCACCGCTGCCCTTGGGCGGCAATCCCCTCGCCCGCCGCACGATGCGGGCCACGTTGATGCTCATGTCGTCGAGCATGGCGTAGATGGTCGGCAGGAAAAGCAGGCTGACCACGGTGGAGAACGCCAGGCCGCCGGCAATGGCGCGCGCCATCGGGTAGTACGGCGGGCCATCGCCCAGCAGCTGGGTGTCGGTGAGCGAGATCGGGACCATCGCCAGGATCGCCGTGCCCATCGTCATCATGATCGGGCGCAGGCGCTCGCGCGAGCCTTCCACCAGCGCCTGGGTGCGCGCCAGGCCGCGTCGGCGCAGGTTGTTGATGTGCTCGATCATCACGATGCCGTTGTTCACCACCACCCCCATCAACACCAGGATGCCGATGAAGGACATGATGCCGAACGAGGTACCGGTGAGCCAGAACAACCAGAACACCCCGAAGATCGAGAACAGCACCCCGCTCATGATCGCCGCCGGGAACAGCAGCGATTCGAACACCGCCGCCATCACCACGTAGATCATCACCAGCGCGATGACCAGGTTGAACAGCATCTGCTGCATGGCCTCGTTGTCGTCACCGAAGTCGCCACCGTCGAAGGTGAAGTTGTAGCCGGCCGGGAAGCTCATCGGCTTGAGCGTCTCCTCCATGGCCTTGCGGCCTTCCGGCGCGGTCACCTTCTCGGCCAGGTTGGCCTTGATCGTCAACGTGGTCTGGCGGTTGGTACGGCCGACGCGGGTGGCAGACGGCTTGATGCTGACATCGACCAGGCTCAGCAGCGGCACCGAGCGACCGTCGCCGGTACGCACGGTGAAGCTGGCCAGGTCTTCCGGGCTGCTCTGTTCGGCACCGGCAAAGCGCACCCACACCGGCACTTCGCTGTCACCGCGACGGAACTCGCGCAGCGGTGCACCGCGCAGCGCCAGGCCGACAAAGCTGGCAACCTGCTCGGCATTGAAGCCGAACGCAGCGGCACGCTCGCGGTCCACATGGATGGACAACTCGCTGCCCTTCTCGCCGTTGTCGATGCGTACATCGCGCAGTTCCTTGCGCTGGGCCAGCAACGGCACCACGTCTTCGCCGATCTCCTGCAGCATCTGGGTCGAATCACCCACCAGCTGCACTTCCACGCCCTTGCTGCCACCGCCACCGCCGCCATCGCCGCCCTGGTTGCCGACGATGTAATCGGCCCGCGCCGAGCGCGGCAGTCCCTTGCGCAGCGACTCCTGCACCGCGGCCATGTTGCCCGCGTGCTCCTGGTCCAGAGTGACAATCGTGCTGCTGCCTTCCTGTTCGCTGTACCAGGAATACACCTGGGTGATGTGCAGCTTCTCGCGGTTCTGGTCCAGGTACTGCTCCACCCGCAGGATCTCGTCGGACATCTGCGCGCGGGTGAAGGCCCCCTTCCAGTTGTAGCCGATGAAGACATCGGTGCCACCTTCGCCACCGAACATATCCATCTTGGTCAGCTTCATCGGCACCAGGCTGACCAGCACCACCATGATGATGCCGAACACGCTCCAGCCGCGGTGTTCCAGCGTCCATTGCAGCAGCTGGGCATAGCGGCGCTGCAGGCGGGCGATCACGCCGGTCTGCGAGTGCACCAGCTTGGGCGTCTGCATGCGCGCGGACAGCATCGGGATCAGGCTCACCGCCACCAGCCACGAGGCCATCAGCGAGACCGAGATGGTGATCGCGATCTGCGCCATGAAGATGCTGATGTTGTTGGTTTCGCCAAACAGGTTGGGCACGAATACGATGCAGTGGCACAGGGTGCCGGCGCTGAGCGCGATGGCCACGTTGCGGGTGCCGATGATCGAGGCCTGCACCGGCTGGTCGGGCATGCGCTCGCGTTCCTGGTAGATGCTTTCCACCACCACCACGGCGTTGTCCACCAGCATGCCGACCGCCAGCAGCAGGCCCATCATGGTCAGGATGTTGAGGGTCACCCCGACGAAGTACATGAAGCCCAGGGTGATCACGAAACAGATCGGGATCGCCAGGGTCACCATCAGCGTCGACGGCCAATGGCGCAGGAAGAAGAACAGCACCGTCACCGACAGCAGCAGGCCGACCGCGCCGGCTTCGGCCAGCTCCAGCAGCGAGGACGTCACCGTCTTGCCCTGGTTGTCGATCACCTTGATGTTCACATCGCGCATCGACGGCTGCCGGCGGATGGCTTCCACCTCGGCCAGCGCGCCTCGCGAGACTTCCACCAGGTTGGCGCTGCGCTCCTTGTAGATGTCCAGGCCCACTGCCGGATTGCCATCCAGGCGACGGCCGTAGTTCATGCGCGCCGCCTTGAGCCGCACGTCGGCAATGTCGCCCAGGCGCAGGCCCTTGGTGTCGATGACCAGGTCGCGCAGTTCCTGCAGGTCGGTGATCTCGCCGACCGGCTGGATCCGGACCCGCTGGCCGTTGTCGTCGATCTGCCCGGCCGAGATCGAGAAGTTGAGCGTGCGCAGGCGGTCGCTGAGTTCGTTGATGCTCAGGTTGTGCGCGGTCAGGCGATCGGCATTGATCGCGATTTCCACCTCATTCGGTGGCGCGCCGGAAATTTCCACGCGGGCCACGCCGGGAATGCGCTCGATCCGTCGCTTGAACTCGCGGTCGAGCATGTCGTAGGCACCGGTCAGGTCCGACGCACTGGCCAGGCGCACCTTCAATACCGGCTCGTCGCTGCTGGACCACTTGAACACGTTGTAGCGCTGCAGGTCATCGGGCAGGTCGCTGCGGATCGCGTCGATGCGTTCGCGCGCGTCGGAGGCGGCGATGGCGATGTCGCGGTCCCAGTCGGTGAACTCGATGAAGATGCTGGCCCCTTCGGCGGTCGCCTGGGAACGCATGCGCTTGATCCCGGTCATCGTGGCCAGCGCTTCCTCCGTCGGCCGGATGATGGTGCGCTCCACTTCCTCCGGGGTCGAGCCGGTGTAGGGCACCTGCACGAACAGGAACGGCGCGGAGATGTCCGGCAGCGCCTCCAGTGGCAACCGGAACGAGGCGATCAGGCCCACCACCACCAGTGAGACGAAGCACATGATGGTGGTGATGGGACGGCGGATGGAGAACTCGGCGATGCTCATGCCGGCTCCTGGGCCGCACCACCGGCGGTGCTGGCGTCGGGTGTACCGCGGTGGTGATGACGGCCACGTTCGCGGTAATAGGCGTCGCCACGGCGGTCAAGCAGGTCGTACACCACCGGGATCACCAGCAGGGTGAGCAGCGTGGACACCAGCAGGCCGCCGATCACGGTGATCGCCATGGGTGCGCGCACTTCGGCACCCTCGCCCATCGCCACCGCCAGCGGCAGGAAGCCGAACAGCGTGCACAGGGTGGTCATGATGATCGGGCGCAGGCGCGAGCGTGCGCCTTCCACCAGCGCCTCATGCTTGGCCACGCCGGCCTCGCGCAGCTGGTTGACCTTGTCGATCAGGATGATCGCGTTCTTGGTCACCAGCCCCACCAGCAGGATCAGGCCGATGAACACCACCACCGAGATCGGCTTGCCGGTGAGCATCAGCGCCAGGATCGCACCGACCAGCGCCAGCGGGATGGTGAACAGGATGACGAACGGGTGCAGCAGCGATTCGAACTGCGAGGCCATCACCAGGTAGACCAGGAAGATCGCCAGGCCGAAGGCGAAGATCAGCGAGCGCGCCGATTCGGCCAGCTCCTCGCCCTGCCCACCGATGTGCATGCTGACGCCGGCACCCAGCGGGTCGTTGGCGACCATGTCCTGTACTTCGCGCACCGCGCCGCCCAGGTCGATGTCGCGCAGGTTGGCCGACACCACCGCCACGCGGGTCTGGTCGGCCCGGTGGATCTCGCTGGGGCCGTTGGTGGCCACCACGTCGGCCACCGCGTCCAGCGTCACCGGGCGCGTGCTGCCCGGGTTGACGATCAACCGGCGGATGCTCTCCACGCTGGCGCGGTCGCCTTCCTGGGCGCGCACCAGCACGTCGATCTTGCGGTCACGGAAGCTGTAGCGCGTGGCCACGTCGCCGCGCACCTTCTTGACCACCACGTCGGCAATCTGCCGCGTGGTCAGGCCCAGCGCACCGGCGCGCTCCTGGTCGAAGCGGATCTGGATTTCCGGGAAGCCCTCTTCCACGGTCGATTTCACGTCGGCGTAGTGCGGGTTGCTGCGCAGGCGCGCGGCCAGGGCCTGCCCGGCACGTTCCAGGGTGGCCATGTCCTGCCCGCGCAGCTCCACTTCCAGCGGCGTGGAGAAGCTGAACAGTGCCGGCCGCGCGAAGTCGACCTGCACGCCCGGGTGGCCCTGCATCGAAGCGCGCAGGCGCTCGGTGATGGCCGCCTCGGTGCGCGCACTGCCGCCGTCGGCCATCACCACGGTGAGCTTGCCGATGTTCTCGCCGCTCTCGGTCGGGCTGGCATCCAGCCGCGTGCCGCTGCCGCTCACCCCGTACAGCGAGGTGATGCTGTCGTCCTTGGCGTGGGCCAGCTGCAGCTCGCGCACCAGCGCATCGGTCTGCTTCAGCGGCGTGCCGGCCGGCAGCTTTGCGGTCATTTCAAAGCGATCCTGGGCCAGCTGCGGAATCAGGTCCGCGCCCAGCATCGGCACCAGCGCCAGCGTGGCCACGAAGGCCAGTGCCGCCATGCCCAGTACCTTGCCCGGGTGGGCCAGTGCGTTCGGCAGCAGGCGCAGGTAACCGCGCTCGGCACCGGCGTACGGCTTCATGGCCAGGTCGCTGGCCTTGCGCATCACCGGGCCGATCACCGCCACCAGCAGGCGCCACACGCGCACGATGGCCCACGCGATGCCGAACACGGTCCAGCGGACCAGTGCGCCGAAACCGCGGCGGCTGCCGGCGACCGGCTTGAGCCAGCGACGCTGCGGCTGCCATGCGGCATGCGCGGGCTCTTCCGGGAACGCCAGCGGCGGACGGCCCTTGAGCGAGCTCAGCATCGGGATCAGGGTCATCGCCACCAGCAGCGAGATCGCGATGGCGATCGCCACGGTCAGCGCCTGGTCGCGGAACAGCTGGCCGGCGATGCCGTCGACGAACACCAGCGGCAGGAACACCGCGATGGTGGTCAGGGTGGAGGCGACCACGGCCATGCTGACTTCGCGGGTGCCGGTGATGGCCGCCTGCAGGATGCCCAAGCCGCGTTCGCGCGCCTTGGCGATGCTCTCCAGCACCACGATGGAATCGTCCACCACCAGGCCGGTGGCCAGCGCCAGCCCGCCCAGCGACATCACGTTCAAGCTCAGCCCCAGCTGGCCCATGAAGAAGAACGTGGTGATGATCGAGACCGGCAGCGACAGGCTGATCACGAACGTGCTCCAGCCATCGCGCAGGAACAGGAAGATGATCAGGATGGCCAGCAGGCCGCCGATCACCGCATCTTTCTTGACGTCGCTGATGGCGTGCTCGATGAAGCGCGACTGGTCTTCGATGGTGGTCAGTTCGGCATCGCCGGGAATCTGCGCCTTGATCTGCTCAAGCTTGGCGCGCAGCGCTTCGGCGGTGGCCACCGTGTTGGCATCGCCTTCCTTGTAGATGGCCAGTTCCACCGCTTCGCGGCCACCCAGGCGGATGATCGCTTCGCGTTCCTTGAAGCCCTGGCGCACCGTGGCCACGTCCTTGAGCCGCACCGGCACGCCGTTGGCCACCGTGGTGGAGCTGCTGCTGGAAGCACTCTGCGCGGCGGACGCGGCGGCGACCGCGGCATCCGAACCGGTCGAGGCGGCGATGGCGAACATCTGCTGCATGGCCGCGTCGGCGGCACTGCCGTTGCTGCCCTGGGTGGTCACCAGCAGGTTGCGGATGTCTTCCAGGTCGGCGAACTGGTTGACGGTACGCACCAGGAAGCGCTGCGACCCTTCTTCCAGGCGGCCGCCGGAAATGTTGATGTTCTCTTCCTTCAGCCGCTTGATGACGGTATCGATCGGCAGGTTGAGCTGGGCCAGCTTCTGCTGGTCGATGTCGACCTGGATTTCATCTTCCAGGCCGCCGCCCACCTTCACCGCCGCCACGCCGGCCACCGGTTCGAGCTTCTTCTTCAGGTCTTCATCGGCATAGCGGCGCAGCGCGGTGAGCTGGCGCACGGCGTCGGCATCGCTGGCCGGGTCGTCCTTGGCCGCGATCACCAGGCGCATGATCGGCGCGGTGGAGGGATTGAAGCGCAGCAGCACCGGGGCCTTGGCCTCCAGCGGCAGGTTCAGCGCCTCCATCTTGTCGCGCACCTCCAGGCTCGCCTGGTCCATGTTGGTGCCCCAGGCGAACTCCAGCACCACATCGCTCTGCCCGGTGCGCGAGATCGACTTCAGCTTGCGCAGGTTCTTGACCACGCCCACCGCCTCTTCGACCGGTTCGGTGATCAGCGTTTCGATCTCGGTCGGTGCCGCGCCGGTGTATTCGGTGCGCACGGTCAACGTGGGATAGCTCAGGTCCGGCAGCAGGTTGACCTTGAGGTTGCCCAGCGCGATCAGGCCGAACAGCACCAGGGTGATCATGAACATGAAGATGGTGACGCGGCGGCGGGTGGCGAATTCCACCAGGCCGCCACCCGGCGCCGCCGGGCCCTCGCCCGGCTGCGGTTCGTTGCCGTGGTCGTGCCCGGCCGAACTCATTGACGGGTCTCCGCCTTGGCCGGGGCGGCCTTGCTGGCCACGGCGGTGGCCGGCTTGTCGCCGATCACCTGCACGGCGGTGCCGTCGCGCAGGGCGACCTTGCCGGCCGTCACCACCTTGTCTCCCTCGGCCAGGCCCTCACGTATCTCCACCCACGGGCCTTCGGCGTAGCCCAGCTTGACCGGCACGCGGGCGACCTTGCCCGCGCGTACGCGGAACACCGCCGGGTCGCCGTCGTCGAGCAGCGCCAGGCGCGGCACCACCAGTGCGTCGGCGCGCTGGTCGTAGTCGATGCGGATGCGCCCGAACATGCCCGGCTGCAGGCCGGCGGCATCTTCGCCGAAGCCGCTGACCACGCGGAAGGTGCCGCTGCCGGCGTCGACCACCGGGGAAATACGGTCCACGGTGCCGGGGAAGGATTTACCCGGCAGCGCATCGGCCACCAGGGTCACCGGCTGCCCGGCACGCAGCGTGGCCAGTTCGCGCTCGGGCACGTTGAGCGTGGCTTCCAGCCGCGAGTTGTCGACGATGCGGAAGATCGGCGTATTGATCTGCACGAAGTTGCCGGTCTTGATCGAGCGCGATGCGATCACGCCGGAGATCGGCGCCACCACCGTGGTGTAGGACAGCTCAAGGGTCGCCAGGCGGTACTGCGCGCGCGCGTTTTCCAGGTCGTAGCGCAGCTGGTCGACATCGGCGGCGCTGACCATCTGCTGGCCCACCAGTTTCTGGGCGCGCTGGTAGCTGTTCTCCAGCTTGCGCATCTGCGCTTCGCTCTGGGCCACGGCCAGGCGCGCCCGGTCCGGGTCCAGCCGCACCAGCGGCTGCCCGGCGCGGACCTGCTGGCCTTCCTCGACCATGACGGCCAGGGCCACGCCCGACGTTTTTGCCACCACCTGCGATTCGGCGCGCGCTTCCAGCGCGGCCGTGCCGGTGTAGCTGGCGGCGACCGCACGGCGGCTGGCCGCTACGGCCTCCACCGGGACGGCGTCGGGGGCTTTTTCGGCCTTGGGATCCTTCTCGGCCGCCGCGGCATCGCCGGCAGGGCCACCGGCGCCGCAGCCGCCCAGCAGCAGGGTCGTAGTGATCAGCAGCGCCGCGGCGCAGGTTCCGGTGCGGCCGGGCAGAAGAGAGATTCGCAACATCGTCGTGTCCCTGAAGGATGCGTGGGCAGGTGTGGTAGCAAAGTAATGCACCACGTCACGACAACACCATATCCCAAAGGTCATGGTGACCCGCCGCCGCTTGTCGGCACTGCCCGGTTTCAGCTAGATGAAAACGCAGGCTATACTCGGGGCAGTTCCGTACCCCACGCCGGAACGACCAGAACCCGTATACCGGAAACGACATCATGCGCCCGCAGCCGCTCGCCGCTTGTCTTGCTCTGGCCGTCCTCCTGCCCTTCGGGGTTGCCGTCCAGGCCGCACCTGCCGTACCCGCAGTACCCGCTCCGCCCGCCGCTGCCCCGGCAGCCGCGCCCGCCACCGCGCCCGCCCTGACCGGGCAGTTCGACAACGGCCGGGTGCTGGCCTACACGTGCCAGGGGTGCCACGGCATCACCGGCTACAAGAACGCCTACCCCAGTTACCGGGTGCCCAAGATCGGGGGGCAGACCCAGCAGTACCTCAGCCAGGCGCTGACCGAGTACCGCCAGGGCAAGCGCCGGCATCCGACGATGCAGGCGCAGTCCATGAGTTTCAGCGAACAGGAGATCGCCGATCTCGCTGTTTACCTGTCCACTGTCAAATAAGCGCGCTCATGTCGAAAGCCACGCCGTTCACGCGTTACGCCATCGCCCTGTCCGTTGCCCTGCTGCTGGCTGCCTGTTCGCAGTCGCAGGTGGAAAACAGTGCAGATTCCGCCGCCGACCCGGGTCACGCCAGTGGCGAGCATGGGTCAGGCTCGTCCGCCGGGCTGCCGGCCGGCCGCCTTGCCGCCGGGCAGGCCCGTGCCCAGGTCAAGGGCAAGGCCACCGGGCAGAGCTGCATCGACTGCCACGGCGCCGACGGCAACCAGCCGATCGACCCCACCTACCCGAAGCTGGGGGGGCAGTACGGGGATTACCTCGCGCACGCGCTGCAGGCCTACCGTTCCGGGGACCGCCAGCATTCGCTGATGACCCCGCAGGCAACTGACCTGAGCGACCAGGACATTGCCGACCTGGCCGCGTATTTCGGGTCGCGGCCGAGCCAGTTGCGGGATCTGCACGGGGTGAAGTAGAGCCACGCCCTGCGTGGCTGCTCTCCGTTCCGGGGTCATGAACGCCGGACGGGCGGTTTCGGTCGGGTTTGAACGCCGGCAGGATATTGAGCGCGTGTCGATCGCGCGCCGGGATGGTTTGCCGCGCTGCGCGCGGTCGCCGACTGACAGTCGGCGCTACGAATTGCTGGCGAACGCACGACGATCCGGATACGTCCGGAACGAACGCTCGACGATCCGGATACATCCGGAACGAACGCACGACGATCCGGATACGTCCGGAACGAACGCACGACGATCCGGATCCGTCCGCCCCGGTAGAGCCGACTGTCAGTCGGCTGCTCTTACCCGGCAACGCGCGTCACGAATCCAGTTCTTCCCACCGCTTGTACGCCGCGTCCAGCTCTGCCTGCACGCCATTCAATTTCTGCGTATGTGCGGCCATGTCCGGCGCGCTGCGCTGATAGAACGCCGGGTCGTTCATCGCGGCGGTCAGGCCTTCGACGTCCTTTTCCAGCGTCTCGATCTTCAACGGCAGCTGCTCCAGTTCGCGCTGGTCCTTGAAGCTGAGCTTGCGCTTGGCTGCTGCCGGTGCGGCGGGGGGTGCTGCGGTCGGCGCGGCCACCGGCCTGGCGGTCGGCACCGGCGCGGCGGCCGCTGCTGCCTGCACCCGTGCCGCGTGCCGCTGCCAGTCGCTGTACCCGCCCACGTACTCGCCGACCACGCCGTTGCCTTCCATCACCATCGTGGAGGTCACCACGTTGTCGAGGAAGTCACGGTCGTGGCTGACCAGCAGCAGCGTGCCGGTGTAGTCGCCAAGCAGCTCTTCAAGCAGCTCCAGCGTTTCCACGTCCAGGTCGTTGGTCGGTTCGTCCATCACCAGCAGGTTGGACGGCTGTGCGAACAGCTTGGCCAGCAGCAGGCGGTTGCGCTCGCCGCCGGACAGGCGGGTGATCGGCGCGCGCGCGCGCTCGGGGGTGAACAGGAAGTCCTGCAGGTAGGCGTGCACATGCTTGCGCTTGCCATTGACCTCGAGGAAATCGCGGCCCTCGGCCACGTTCTCGATGGCCGTCCAGTCCTCGCGCAGCACCGAGCGGTACTGGTCGAAGTAGGCGATCTGCAGGTTGGTGCCGGCCCGCACCTCGCCACTGTCCGGGGCCAGGTCGCCCAGGAGCAGTTTGAGCAGCGTGGTCTTGCCGCTGCCGTTGGGGCCGATCAGGCCGATGCGGTCGCCGCGCAGGATGGTGGTGCTGAAATCTCTGACCATCACCCGCTCGCCGAACGCGAACGACACGTCCTTGACGTCGATGACCTTCTTGCCGGAGTTCTGGCCCTGCGATGCCTCCATGCGCACGTTGCCGCTCAGCTCACGCCGTTGCGAGCGCTCGTCGCGCATGGCCTTCAGGCGGCGCACGCGCCCTTCGTCGCGGGTGCGGCGGGCCTTGATGCCCTGGCGGATCCAGACCTCTTCCTGCGCCAGCAGTTTGTCGAAACGCGCGTTTTCCTGCGCCTGCGCGTTCAGGCGTTCTTCGCGACGGCGCTCGTAGTTGGCCCAGTCGCCTGGCCAGCTGGTGACCTGGCCACGGTCGATCTCGACGATGCGGGTCGCCAGTGCGCGCAGGAAGCGCCGGTCATGGGTGACGAACACCACGCTGCCGTTCCAGTTCTTCAGGAACATTTCCAGCCAGTCGATCGCTTCGATGTCCAGGTGGTTGGTCGGCTCGTCGAGCAGCAGCAGGTCCGGCGCCGACACCAGGGCGCGGCCCAGCAGCACGCGCCGCTTCATGCCGCCGGACAGGCGCGCGAATTCGGCATCGCCGTCCAGGTCGAGCTTGGTCAGGGTCTCGCTGACCCGCTGGTCCAGGCCCCAGCCATTGGCCGCATCGATCTTGGCCTGTACCGCCGACAGGGCATCGCCGTCGAAGTCCTCGGCCACGCTGAGGTGGTGGAATTCGGCCAACCACTGGCCCAGCTCGCCGAGGCCGTCGGCCACCACGTCGAACACGCTGCCGGCAGCGCCATGCGGCACTTCCTGTTCCAGCCGGGTGACGCGCACCCCCTGCTGGACGCGCACTTCCCCGTCGTCGGGCTTGTGGTCGCCGGAAAGCAGCTTGAGC
The DNA here is from genome assembly GCF_044543385.1 of Stenotrophomonas sp. NPDC077420. Taxonomy (NCBI): domain Bacteria; kingdom Pseudomonadati; phylum Pseudomonadota; class Gammaproteobacteria; order Lysobacterales; family Lysobacteraceae; genus Stenotrophomonas; species Stenotrophomonas sp. NPDC077420. The sequence continues at coordinate 143,738 of NZ_JBITVZ010000006.1, read as the reverse complement.
AGGGTGGATTTGCCGGCGCCGTTGCGGCCGATCAGGGCGATGCGTTCGCCCGGTTCGATCGACAGTTCGGCTTTTTCCAGCAACAACGGGCCGCCGACGCTGAAGTCGACGTTTTGCAGAGTAATCAGAGGCATCCGGCCATTGTACGGGCTGGCGGTGCGCGGCGTCGCCCGCCGGAGCCCGAACGGGTAGAATGTGGCATGAACGAATTCTCCGAACTGCCCCTGTCGGCCTCGCTGGCGGCGGGCATCGACGCGCTGGGCTATACCCAGATGACGCCCGTGCAGGCGCAGGCGCTGCCGGCAATCCTGGCGCGCCGCGACCTGATCGCCCAGGCGCCCACCGGCAGCGGCAAGACCGCCGCCTTCGGCCTGGGCCTGCTGCAGGCCCTGGACCCGGCCGTGATCCGCGCGCAGGCGCTGGTCCTGTGCCCCACCCGCGAACTGGCCGACCAGGTCGGCAAGCAGATCCGCAAGCTGGCCACGGGCATCCCCAACCTGAAGCTGGTGGTGCTGACCGGCGGCATGCCGCTGGGCCCCCAGCTGGCCTCGCTGGAGGCGCATGACCCGCATGTGGTCGTCGGCACGCCCGGCCGCATCCAGGAACTGGGCCGCAAGCGTGCGCTGAAGCTGGGCGGGGTGACCACCCTGGTGCTGGACGAAGCCGACCGCATGCTCGACATGGGCTTTGAGGAACCGATCCGCGAAATTGCCGGGCGCACCAGCAAGGACCGGCAGACCCTGCTGTTCTCGGCTACCTACCCCGACGAGATCCGCGAGATCGCGCGGGTCCTGCTGCGCGATCCGGTGGAAGTGACCGTGGAAGGGGCCGACCATGCGCCCGCCATCCGCCACCTGTTCTGCGAAGTGGACCTGGCCAGCAAGCAGAAGGCGCTGGCCGGACTGCTGCTGAAATACAACCCGGAATCGACCGTGGTGTTCTGCAACACCCGCCGCGATGTCGACGACGTGGCGGGGTCGCTGCAGGAATTCGGGTTCTCCGCGCTGCCGCTGCACGGCGAAATGGAACAGCGCGACCGCGACGAAGTGCTGGTGCGCTTCGCCAACCGCAGCTGCAACGTGCTGGTGGCCAGCGACGTGGCCGCGCGCGGACTGGACGTGCAGGACCTGGCGGCGGTGATCAACTACGAGTTGCCGACCGACATCGAAACCTATGAGCACCGCGTGGGCCGTACCGGCCGCGCCGGCGCCACGGGCCTGGCGATCAGCCTGGTGACCGGGCGCGAACGCAACCGCGCCGATGCGCTGGAGGCGGCGCAGGGCAAGCCGCTGGACTGGCAGAAGACGCCGCTGGCCACGGCCCGCCCGGCGGTGCTGCCGCAGGCGGCGATGGAAACCCTGCGCATCGACGGCGGCAAGACCGACAAGCTGCGCCCCGGCGACATCCTGGGCGCGCTGACCGGCGATGCCGGCCTGTCGGCCAAGGTGATCGGAAAGATCGACATCTATGCCACGCGCTCCTACGTGGCCATTGCCCGCGAGCACGTCGGCAAGGCCATCTCGCGCCTGGAGGCAGGCAAGATCAAGGGCCGGCGTTTCCGCGTACGGAAGATGTAAGCGCGGGCGCGTTGCGGTTGCCACGCCCTGCGTGGCTGGAACCTCAATACACCAGGTTGGCCAGCAGCGGCACGTCGCGGGCCCAGCGCCCACGGCCACCGAGGCCGGCCAGCTCGACCAGCACGGCAGCGCCGACGACGTCGACCTGGAGCTGCCGCGCCAGCGACAGCGCCGCCAGCAGCGTGCCGCCCGTGGCCAACACGTCGTCGACCACCACGACGCGCGCACCGGCCGGCAACGCATCGGCATGCACTTCGATGCTGTCGGTGCGGTATTCCAGCGTGTACTCCTGTTTCAAGGTGCGCCCCGGCAGCTTGCCCGGCTTGCGCACCGGCACGAAGCCGACGCCCAGCACCCGCGCCATCGCCGCGCCAAGGATGAAGCCGCGCGACTCGATGCCCATCACCGCATCCAGGCGCGCATCGCGCCACGGCGCGACCATCGCGTCGATGGCGGCGGCGAAATCCGCGCCATCGGCCAGCAGCGGCATGATGTCCTTGAACAGGATGCCCGGCTTGGGGAAATCGGCGACGTCACGCAGGCGGCCTGCCCAGGCCGGAACGGGGGCGAAAGAATCGGTCATGGTCATGGGGCAACAAAGGGTGGCATAGGGTAACCCGGGCCGGACCGGGGCATCCGCGGGCTCAGGAACTGCAGGACAACATCGAGCAGCCGGCCTTGTCACGCGCCCAGGCCGGCCGCTTGCCGGCGTAGTGCTCGCGACCGGGCTGCACGTCGTAGGGCCGTCGCAGCACCTCCTGCAGGGTGTGCACGCCGCTCAGGTCGCCCTGTTCGGCCAGCTCGATCGCCTCCTGTGCCAGCCAGTTGCGCAGCACATAGACCGGATTGGCCGCGCGCATGCGCTGCCGTCGCTGCGCCGCGTCCAGGCGGTCGGACTGCAGGCGCAGCGCATACGCCTCAAGCCAGGCATCCAGCGCCGGCAGCACGGCGGTGCGCCGCTCGGGGCTGTAGAACGCTTCCTCAAGCACCGCCACGTTCGGGGTCTGCGGATCGAGGTCGATCAGGCCGCGGAACGCCAGGGTCATGTCCATCTCGCCGTCGTGCAGGATCCGCAGCCAGTCGCCCATCAAGCCCAGGTCGGCATCGCGGCACGCGTCCAGCCCCAGCTTGGCTGCGATATCGTCGCGTTCGCACTGCGCATGCACGGCCTGGAACCGCGCCAACCCCGCGTGCAGCGGCGCAACGTCGTCGAACAGCGGCGACAGCGCCTGGGCCAGCCGGGTCAGGTTCCAGTACGCCACCTGCGGCTGCGTGCCGAACCGGTAGCGCCGGCCCTGCGCATCGGTGGTGTTCGGGGTCCAGTCCGGATCGTAGTCGTCCACCCAGCCATACGGGCCGTAGTCGATGGTGAGACCGAGGATGGACAGGTTGTCGGTGTTCATCACGCCATGCACGAACCCGACGCGCATCCAGTGCGCGACCAGGACCGCGGTGCGCTCGCAGACCTCGGCGAACCAGCGTGCGTAACGCTCCGGACCGGCATCGGCCAGCGCGGGGAACTCCCGCGCGATGCAGACGTCGGCCAACTGCCGCAGCAGGGCCACGTCGCCGCGCGAGGCCGGCAGTTCGAAACTGCCGAAGCGGAGGAACGAGGGCGCCACCCGGCACACCACCGCGCCCGGCTCGGGTGCGGGATGACCGTCATAGAACATGTCGCGCATCACCTGCTCGCCGGTCGCCACCAGGCTCAGCGCACGGGTGGTGGGCACGCCCAGGTGATGCATGGCTTCGCTGCACAGGAATTCGCGGATCGACGAGCGCAGGACGGCGCGACCATCGGCGCCGCGCGAATACGGGGTACGCCCTGCCCCTTTGAGCTGCAGCTCCCAGTGCGCGCCATCCGGCGACAGCAGCTGCCCCAGCGAGATGGCGCGGCCATCGCCGAGTTGCCCGGCCCAGTGCCCGAACTGGTGCCCGCCATAGTTCGCCGCCCAGGGCTGCATGCCGGCGTACAACGCGTTGCCGGCGAACACGCGGGGGAACTCCGGACTCTCCAGCAGGTCCGGGCCCAGCCCAAGCTGCGCCGCCAGTCCCGGCGAGCAGGCGAGCAGGGTCGGCGCCGCTACCGGCGTAGGCATCACCGACGACCACGCGGCGCCGCGCACCTCGCGCTGGCGTGGGCCGGTCTCTTCATCACCGGGCAGGTCACGAAGGAAACGATTGTCGAAGCGCAACGGTTCAGTGCTCATCACGACAAGGTGGGGGCGTCGGAACGCCCCCGCAAGCTCAGGCGGCCCCGGCCCCAGGTCCAGTGGGCCACCGCGCTCGGCCGCCCGCTGGTAGGCCGGGCGCTGCGCGATGCGCTGCAGGAACCCCTGCAGCTTCGGGTAGGCATCCATGCTGCCTGCGCGCGACGCAGCGGCTTGGATCGGGAAGCTCATCTGGATATCGGCGGCGGTGAAGCGATCGCCCGCGAACCAGGGCGAGGCGCTCAGTTCGCGCTCCATCCAGTCCAGGTGCAGCTTCAACTGCGGGCTCACGAAGGTTTTCATCACCTTGTCGGCAATGCCGCGGGCGATCGGCCTGGCAAAGAACGGCATCGGCGCCTTGCGCACCCGGGCGAACACCAGGCTCATCAGCAGCGGCGGCATCGCCGAGCCTTCGGCGTAGTGCATCCAGTAGCGGTAGCGCGTGCGCTCGGCAGCCTGCGCGGGCATCGGCTCCGGCGACAGCGTGCGCCCGCTGTCGTAGCGGTCGGCCAGGTATTCGAGAATCGCGCCGGATTCGGCCAGCACCAGGGTATCGTCCTGCAGCACCGGCGCCTTGCCCAACGGATGGATATCGCGCAGCGCCTGCGGCGCAAGCCAGGTCGTCGCGTCGCGCTGGTAATTGACCAGCTGGTACGGCAGGTTCAGCTCTTCAAGCATCCACAGCACGCGCTGCGAACGCGAGTGGTCCAGATGGTGCACCTTGATCATCGAAGGGGTCCGCGAGGCGAAACCGCCATCCTACCCGCCGCGACGTCTGCATCGCGCAATAAAAAACGCCGGAAGCTTTCGCTTCCGGCGTTTTCGGCAACCTTACGGTTGCAGGGGCAATTAAGCCGCCTGCACCTGGTCAGCCTGCATGCCCTTCTGGCCCTGCACGGCGACGAAGGTGACCTTCTGGCCTTCCTGCAGCGACTTGAAGCCGGTGCCCTGGATGGCGCGGAAGTGCACGAACAGGTCCGGGCCGCTTTCCGGGGTGATGAAGCCGAAGCCCTTGGCGTCGTTGAACCACTTGACAGTGCCGGTCTGACGATCAGACATATACAAACTCCTGAAACATAAGTTGAAAATAATCGCGGCCGCCGGAGATCGGGGCCGAGACTGAGTTGCAGGCGTTGGTAAAGCGGATCGATGAGCGGATCGTGAGATCAACTGCACCAGGCCACGATTCACGGTGACCCTAGCAAACACAGTGTGGGGGACGATACGCGCCTTTTACCGAAAAAGCGATAGCCACGTGATTCAGCCATCTCCCCCGTCCCGCCTGACAGGACAAGGGATTGGCGCATCCTACACGAATTCCTACACCCTATTCATGTATTTCCCGGCTTAATTTCAGCCAAACAGGCGGCGCGCAGCCCCTAAAGAATGCTGGACGCGCGCGCCCTCGCCCCGTTAGCGCCATGCCCACGTGGCGGCCCTGAACGCCGGATGCCTCCCCGCTCCCACGCAGGGCGTGGCGTTACCGGGGTGCGAGGGGCAGCTGGCTGGTGAAACGCCTGGGCTGGCCGGTCAGGGGATCGTCGAATGCCAGCGCCTGGGCCAGCAGCTGCAGGGGCCGGCCCGGCAGCGGCTCGCTCGGCTGCGGGTAAAGGTCATCGCCAAGGATGGGGGCGCCCAGCGCGGCCATGTGCACCCGCAGCTGGTGCTTGCGCCCGGTTTCCGGGTGCAGCCGGTACCGCCACTCGGCCCCGCTCGCCTGGATGACCTCGATACGGGTCCGGGCATTGGGTTCGCCCCCCGCTTCGGCCATGCGGAAGAAGGGCTCCCCGGGCACCAGCCGGCTGTGCCGGTGATGCGGGAAGGTCAGCCCCGGCAACGCCGGGGCCAACGCTTCATAGACCTTGGCGATGCGCCGCTCACGGAACAGTCGCTGGTAGGCGTCACGGGTTCCGGGCTGGGTCGAGAACAGCACCAGCCCGGCGGTCAGCCGGTCCAGCCGGTGCAGCGGCACCAGCGCCGGGTTGCCGGTGCGGGCCACCAAGCGCGCCAGCAGGGTCTGCCGCACGTAGGGCCCGGCCGGGGTGACCGGCAGGAAGTGCGGTTTATCGGCCACCAGCAGGTGGTCATCGACGTACAGGATGGCCTCCCGTACGGGGATGACCGGCTCGTCGGCCACCTCACGGAAGTACTGGATCTCGCTGCCGACCCGCCACGGGGCATCGGCCGACAGTGCCCTGCCCTGCGCGTCCAGCACCCGGCCACGCGCGAAGCGGTCCTGCCACCGGGCGCGGTCGATCTGCGGGAACCGCGCGCACAGCCCGTCCAGCAGGCAGGCCCAGGGGCCGGGCGCAAGCTGCAGGCGACTGGCGGCAACGTGGCCGCGGATTGGATCGGACGAGTGCATGGCCCACGCATTATCATGGCGCTCTTTGTTTACGGTACCCCCATGGCCCTCACCGCCACCATCCGCAAGGCCGAACTGCAGATCAGCGACATGGATCGCGGCTACTACGCCACCCATAACCTGACCCTGGCCCAGCACCCGTCCGAGAACGACGAGCGCCTGATGGTGCGGCTGCTGGCCTTCGCACTGAACGCCGACGAACGTCTGGAGTTTGGCCGCGGGCTCAGCGTGGACGACGAACCCGACCTGTGGCGCCGCGATTACACCGGCGACATCGAACGTTGGATCGACGTGGGCCAGCCGGACGAATCGCGCCTGCGCAAGGCGGCCGGGCGCGCGCGCGCCGTGCAGCTGATCCTGTACGGCGGCAACGCCTCGGAGATCTGGTGGAAGCGCAACAGCGCTGCCCTGAACAAGCTGTCGGTCCTGGAGGTCATGGAACTGCCGGGTGAGTTTGCCGCCGAATGGGCCGCGCAGATCGAGCGCACCATGCGCTGGGACGTGATGATCCAGGATGGCGAAGTCCGCCTGATCTCGGACAAGGCGGAGCTGACCGTGACCCCGGCCTGGCGCAAGCAGAAGCCGCAGGCTTGATCCAGCGCCGATGAGTACGATCCGCTGCGATGTCCTGGTGATCGGTGCCGGCGCTGCCGGGCTGATGTGCGCGCTGACCGCCGGCCGGCGCGGGCGCATGGTGCAGGTGATCGACCATGCCAACAAGGTCGGCAAGAAGATCCTGATGTCCGGCGGTGGCCGCTGCAACTTCACCAACACCGGCACCACCCCGGCCAACTTCCTGTCGGCCAACCCGCACTTCTGCAAGTCCGCGCTGGCGCGCTACACGCCGTGGGACTTCATCGACATGGTCGAGCGGCATGGCATCGCCTACCACGAAAAGGAACTGGGCCAGCTGTTCTGCGACATCTCGTCCAAGCAGATCGTGCGCATGCTGGTGGACGAATGCACGGCCGCCGGCGCGCAGATCCGTACCGACTGCGCCGTGGACAAGGTCGAGCGCGGCGCCGACGGCTTCCACGTGCAGACCGCGCAGGGACGCTTCCATGCCGCCTCGCTGGTGGTCGCCACCGGCGGCCTGTCCATCCCCAGCCTGGGGGCCACCGGCTTCGGCTATGAGCTGGCCCGCCAGTTTGGCCATGAGGTGCTGCCCACCCGCGCCGGCCTGGTGCCGCTGACCCTGAGCGGCAAGCACCAGGAGCGCTTCCAGGACCTGAGCGGGGTGGCCCTGCCGGTGGAGGCGCGCTGCAACGACATGGCGTTCCGCAACTCGCTGCTGATCACCCACCGCGGCATCAGCGGCCCGGCGATCCTGCAGATCTCCTCGTTCTGGCAGCCCGGCGACGACCTGCGCCTGGACCTGCTGCCCGGCCAGGATGCCGATGCATGGCTGCGCGCGATGAAGCGCGAGCGCGGCGCGGCCGAGCTGCGCACGGTGTTGTCCGAGGTATTGCCACGCCGGCTGGCGCTGCGCCTGTGCGAGCACTGGCTGCCGGACCGCCCGGTGCGCCAGATCGACGAGCGCGAACTGCGCCAGGCTGCCGCCCTGCTGCAGGACTTCCCGCTGGTCGCCAGCGGCACCGAAGGGTACCGTACCGCCGAGGTCACGCTGGGGGGCGTGGACACCCGCGGGGTCTCGTCCAGCACGTTCGAGTCGCAGCGGGTGCCGGGCCTGCATTTCATTGGCGAAGTGCTGGATGTCACCGGTTGGCTGGGGGGGTACAACTTCCAGTGGGCCTGGGCCAGCGGCCATGCCGCCGGCCAGGTCGTGTAGCGCCCGTATCATTCCGTGATCGGCGCCCGCCGCCGGCATGGACGAAGTCACACGCATCGTGTATCAAGTTTGCAGTCCGGGGAGTAGTGAATGCAGAACGCGAATGACATCACCGTCCGCCTGCTGATCGTGGATGACAGCGGCGAGAACGCCGAAACCATCGTCAGCCTGCTGCGCAACAGCGGCATCGCGGTGCGCCCGGCGCGCCCGAACAACGCCGAGGAGCTGGCCCAGATCATCGGCAGCCAGCCGATCGACCTGGTCCTGGCCGCCCCTGCGCAGAGCATTCCGCTGCTGCAGGTGACCCAGCAGATCGCGGCCAGCGGCAAGGACATCCCGATGATCCTGCTGGCCGAGTCGATCAATGAATCGGAGTGGGTGGAAGCCAGCGCCAACGGCATCCGCGCGGTCGCCCTGCGCAACCGCCCCGAGCACCTGCTGGCGGTGGTCCGCAACGAGTGGACCGACCTGCACGCCCGCCGCGGCCTGCGCCGTATCGAAGCGCAGATGCGCGAAACCGAGCGCCGCTGCGACGCGCTGATCGCCTCCTCGCGCGACCCGATCGCCTACGTGCACGAAGGCATGCACATCCGCGCCAACGAAGCCTACCTGGAGATGTTCGGGTACGAGGCATTCGACGACGTGGAAGGCATTTCGCTGCTGGACATGGTCGCGCCGCAGCACGTTGACGGCTTCAAGCAGCTGCTCAAGTCGCTCAGCAAGGGCGAAGCGCCGCCGCCGCAGTACCAGGTGGACGCGCGCAACCAGGACGGCGCGGTCTTCGCCGCGACCATGGAATTCACCCCGGCCACCTATGAGGGCGAGAACTGCCTGCAGGTGGTGTTCCGCCGCCGCATGGAATTCGACCCGGAGCTGGCCCGCGAGGTCGAGGACCTGCGCCAGCGCGACCAGGTCACCGGGCTGCTCAACCGACAGACCTTCATGCTGCACGTGGAAAACGCGGTGGCCCAGGCCGGACGCAGCGAAGGCCGGTTCGGCCTGCTGCTGGTCGAGCCGGATCACTACAGCCGGCTGCTGCCGGACATCGGGCTGGATGCGGCCGATGCGCTGATCGCGGCGCTGGCCAGGGTCCTGGCCGACACGGTCGGCGAACGCGGCCAGGTGGCCCGCTTCGGCGAGCACAGCCTGGCGGTCCTGACCGAAGGCGCGTTTGCAGACACCGAGGCGCTGGCCGACCGGATCCGCGAAGCCTTCGCCGCGCAGGTCTTCAGCATCGGCGACCGTTCGGCCACGGTCACGGTCAGCATCGGTGGCGTGCAGGTGGGCGAGAAGATCGCCAGCGTCGGCCAGGTGCTGGCGCGGGCGACCGAATGCCAGCAGGCCGCGTCCGAACTCGGCAATACCAGCCGGATCTTCGATCCGGCGGCGGTCGACCGGGTGGAAGAAGAGCGCATCCAGCGCTGGGTGGCGCGGATCAACGAAGCGCTGGCCGGTGACGGCTTCCAGCTGCATTACCAGCCGGTGCTGAACCTGGGCGGCGAGCCGCTGGAGCTGTACGAAGCCTACCTGCGCCTGGACAACAACGGCGAACTGTTGAGCCCGACCGCGTTCCTGGGCATTGCCGAGGAACACGGCCTGCTGGGCGACATCAACCGCTGGGTGGTGGCGCACGCCATCGGGGTGCTCGGCCAACGCGCACGCGCCGGCCATGCCACCCACATGATGGTGAAGATCACGCCCGAGTCGTTCAACGACCCGCAGATGGTGGCGACGATCCGCCGCGAGCTGGAGGCCCAGGGCGTGCCCGGCGAACGCCTGTGGCTCCATGCGCCCGAAGCCAAGGTGTTCACCCACCTGCGCAACGCGCAGCAGTTCCTGGCCGACGTCGCCCCGCTGGGCTGTCGGATCGGCCTGGAGCAGTTCGGGTCGGGGCTGGATTCGTTCCAGCTGCTGGCGCATTTCCAGCCGCAGTTCCTCAAGCTGGACCGCGACTTCACCAGCGATTTCGCCCGCACCCGCGAGAACGCCGACAAGATCACCGAGATCACCACGCGCGCGCAGGAAGCCAACATCCGCACCATCGCCGAGTTCATCGCCGACGCCAACTCGATGAGCCTGCTGTTCAGTGCAGGCGTGGACTACGTCCAGGGCGAGTTCGTCGGCCCGGCCGGTCCGGTGATGAACTTCGAGTTCGGTTGATCACAGGTGCCGACCGTCGGTCGGCACGCCAGCCCGGTAGATGCCGACCGTTGGTCGGCACGCCCTTCAATCAGGTCATATCGACCAGGTTCGGAATAGCCACATCGGTGGCCACGTCCGCATCATAATCCACGCCCTCCACGCCGAACCCGAACAGGCGCAGGAAGTCCGCCTTGTAGCCGGCCAAATCGCTGATCTCGTACAGGTTCTCGTTGGTCACCTGCGGCCACAGCGCCACCACGTCAGCCTGCACGTCCGGCGCCATTTCCTTGTAGTCCGCGCGCAGGCGGCCGGCCTCGTCCACCAGCTCCACCGTGCGACCGTCGGCCAGCAGCTGGTGGCGCAGGCGCTCCACCGCCGGACCACTGTCCTTGCCGCCGTAGACGATGTCGTACAGCGTATCGAGCTGCTCGATGCAACCCTCGTGCGTGCCGCGCGCCTTCATCACCTTGAACAGCAGCGACAGGTACAGCGGCATGGTCGGAATCGCCGAACTGGCCTGGGTCACCACCGCCTTCAGCACCGACACCCGCGCGTCGCCACCGATCGGGGCGAGCTTGGCGCGGATGCCCGTCACCTTCTCGTCCAGATCCTTCTTGGCGGCACCGATCGACCCGTTCCAGTAGATCGCCTGGGTGATCTCCTCGCCCACGTAGGTGAACGCCGTGGTGGTGGCGCCATCGGCCAGCACCCCGGCCTCCAGCAGCGCATCGATCCACATCTGCCAGTCTTCGCCACCCATCACCGCCACGGTGCCGGCGATCTCTTCCGGCGTGGCCGGCTCGAGGGTGGTCTCGGTGAGCACTTCCTTGTCCGTATCCAGCCCGCGCAGCGTGATCGGCGCACCGATCGGCTTCAGCGTGGAGCTGATGACTTCGCCGGTCTTCGGGTGCTTGCGGCGCGGCGCGGCGAGGCTGTACACCACCTGGTCGACCTGGCCCAGGTCCTGCTTGATCAGCTCGATCACCTTGGCCTTGACCTCGTCCGAGAACGCATCGCCGTTCACGCTGCGCGCGTACAGGCCCGCCTGTTCGGCGTACTTCTGGAACGCGGCCGAGTTGTACCAGCCCGCCGTGCCCGGCTTGGTTTCCGTGCCCGGGCGTTCGAAGAACACGCCGAGCGTAGCCGCCCCGCTGCCGAACGCCGCCGTGATGCGCGCGGCCAGGCCGTAGCCGGTGGACGCCCCCAGCACCAGCACGCGCTTGGGACCGTTCTGGATCTTCGGCTGCGCCTGGATGTAGTCGATCTGCTGCTTGACCGCAGCGTCGCAACCGACCGGATGGGTAGTGACGCAGATGAAGCCGCGCACACGCGGTTTGATGACCATGAACACCTCGATAGGAACGGCGCGACCATGGGAACGGCCGCGCGCAACCCCGAAATCGTAGTGCGCGCGGGCAGGCAGCACAACCGACGCCCCGGTACGGAAACGAAAACGCCGGGCAATGCCCGGCGTCTGGTCATGCAGGATGCCGGGCCATGCCCGGCGCTCCCTCAAGGCCGGCGCTCAAGCGCCTCGACGTCCTTCGCCTTCGGCAGCAGGTCCTGCTTGCTCACGCGCAGGAAGCCGATGGTCAGCATCGGCACGGCCACCAGGATCGAGGAAAGCACCACGATCACCGCGCCCACCATGTGGGTTTCGGCCAGGCCTTCCAGCGAGGCGCCGCCATACATGTACAGGGCCAGTGCCGACAGGAAGAACATCACCGCGGTGATCACCGTACGCGACAGCGTCTGGTTGATCGAGCGGTTCAGCACTTCCAGCGGGTCGGCACGCAGGCTGCGGAAGTTTTCGCGGACGCGGTCGAACACCACGATGATGTCGTTGATGGCAAAACCCATCACCGACAGCAGGCCGGCCAGCAGGTTCAGGTCGAACTCGCGGCCCATCAGCGACATGTAGGCCAGCGTCACCAGCAGGTCGAACAGGGCCACGATGCTGGCGGTGACCGCGAACTTCCATTCGAAGCGGAAGCCGATGTAGATCAGGAAGCCGGCAAGCATGAAGATCGTGGCGTACAGGCCGTTCAGCGCCAGGTCCTTGCCGATCTGCGGGCCCACGAACTCGTTGCGCAGCAGCGTGGCCGGGTTGCCGCTGCTGGTGATCGCCTTGAGCACGGCCGCACCGGTGGCCTTGTCCTCGGCGCTGGCCGCACCGGTCCCCGGTGCGTGTTCGCCGTGCGGGGCCAGGCGGATCAGCACGTCGGTGTTGCCGCCGAAGCTCTGCACCTGGGTGCCTTCAAAACCGTTGGCTTCCAGCTGCGAGCGGACGTCTTCAACGTCCACCGGGCGATCGAAGCGCGCTTCGATCAGGGTGCCGCCGGTGAAGTCCAGCGCGAAGGTGAAGCCCTTGATGCCGATGATGGCCACCGAGGCCAGGAACACCGCGATCGTGACGGCCATGGCGACATGGCGCCAGCGCATGAAATCGATCTTGGTGTCGTTCGGGAGGATGTGCAGCGGAAACAGTTTCATTGTGCGAGTCGTCCCGTCAGATGGCCACGTTCTGGAGCTTCTTGCGACGACCGTAGATCAGCGTCGCCAAGGCGCGCGACACGGTGATCGCAGTGAACATCGAGGCGAAAATACCGATGATCATGGTCAGCGCGAAGCCCTTCAGCGGGCCCGTACCGAAGGCGAACAGGGCCACGCCCACGATCAGGCCGGTCAGGTTGGCGTCCAGGATGGTGCCGCTGGCGCGTTCATAACCGGTCACGATAGCGGTCTTGCCCGGCACGCCGGCACGCAGTTCCTCGCGGATGCGCTCGTTGATCAGCACGTTGGCGTCGACCGACAGGCCCACCGACAACGCCAGGCCGGCGAAGCCCGGCAGGGTCATGGTGGCACCGAACAGCGACATCACCGCCACCACGATCAGCAGGTTGAACAGCATCGCCGCCGAGGTGATCAGGCCGAACATGCGGTAGTACACGGTGAAGAACACCAGGGTGAACATGAAGGCGTAGATCACTGCGGTGATGCCGCGCTCCACGTTCTCCGCACCCAGGCTCGGACCGACCACGCGCTCTTCCACGAAGTCCATCGGCGCGGCCAGCGAGCCGGACTTCAGCAGCTTGGCCAGGTCGTCGGCTTCTTTCTTCTCCAGGCCCGTGGTCTGGAAGTTCTTGCCGAACACGCCGTTGATGTTGGCCACCGAGATGACTTCCTCGTTGACCCGGAAGCTGCGCACTTCCTTGCCATCGACCAGGGTCACGGTCGGCACGCGCTCGGTGTACACCACCGCCATCGGCTTGCCGACGTTGGCGCTGGTGAAATCGAACATGCGCTGGCCGCCGACGCTGTTCAGCGTCACGCTGACCGACGGCGTACCGGTGGTGGCGTCGTTGACCGCCTGCGCCGCGACCATCTGGTCACCGGTGACGATCACGCGCTTGTTCAACAGGATCGGACCACCGCCGTCACGGCGCTGGTACACCTTGGCCTCCGGCGGGATGCGGCCGGTGTCGATCGCGTCCTGCGCGTTGCCATCGACCACCGCACGGTATTCCAGGGTGGCGGTCGCACCGATCATGCGCTTGGCTTCGGCGGTGTCCTGCACGCCCGGCAGCTGCACGACCACGCGGTCGGCACCCTGGCGCTGGATGATCGGCTCGGCCACGCCCAGCTGGTTGACGCGATTGCGCAGCGTGTTGATGTTCTGCTCGATCGCACCGTTGGTGATCTGGCTGAGCTCGGTTTCCGGGATGGTGACGGTGATGCGCTTGCCGGCCACGTCGTAGCCCAGGGTCGGCTGCGCCTTGGCCAGGGCCACGCGGGCGCGCTCCACGGCGGCATCGTCGGTGGACGGGCTGAGCGTGGCCACGATGGCGTTGTCCGGGCGGCGCTCGACCGACTGGAACGGTACGCGCGACTCACGCAGCGTGCCGCGCACGTCTTCGGCGTAGGCGTCCATGCGCTTGTCGACGGCTGCCTTCTGGTCCACCTGCAGCACGAAGTGCACGCCACCCTGCAGGTCCAGGCCCAGCACCATCGGGCGACCGCCCAGGCGCTGCAGCCAGTCCGGCACGGTCGAGGCCAGGTTCAGCGCCACCGTGTAGTTCTGGCCCACGCTGTCGCGCAGCTTCGCGCTCGCCGCGGCCTGCGTCTGCAGGTCAGGCAAGCGCACGATCAGGCTCTCGCCTTCCTTGTCCACACCGATCGGGGCGATGCCGGCGACCTTCAGGTCGGCCAGGACGCGCTCGCGAAGGGCGTCGTCGACCTGGCCGCCGCGGTTGGCGGTGATCTGGACGGCGGGGTCCTTCTGGTAGATGTTGGGCAGAGCGTACAGCGCGCTGAGCGCCAGTACGATCAGGATGACGACGTATTTCCAGCGTGGAAATTCAAGCATTGCCAGGTTCCTGCGCGGCGCCATTCCCGGCGCCGCGGTTGTGCTTCGGAAAGGGAGTGGCTCAGTTGGCCGACTTCAGGGTGCCGGTGGGCAGCACGTTGCCCACGGCGCCCTTCTGCACGCGGATGTTCACGTTGTCGGCCACTTCGATGGTGACGAAGTTGTCGCCGATGCCCTTGACGGTGCCGGCGATGCCGCCGTTGGTCAGGACTTCGTCGCCGATCTTGATCTTTTCCAGCATCGCCTTGTGTTCCTTCTGGCGCTTCATCTGCGGGCGGATCATCAGGAAGTACATGATCGCGATCAGGATGATCGGGAACAGCAGCGTGGTCAGGCCCATGCCCTGCGGCTGGCCGCCGGCGGCTTGGGCGTGGGCGGCGGGAATCAGGAAGGCGATCAGGTTCATGGTGTGTCCTTAGGGTTGGGAGGCGCCCTCCCCCACATGGGGTCGGGTGTCGCCGCGAAAAAGGGGTCAGCCGCGAAGTATGCCACGGGGCCGGGCCCGCCGCTTACAGCGCCGGCGTGGCCATCCCCCGGGCCGAATAGAAGGACTCGCGGAAGGCGGCGAAGGTTCCCGCCGCGATCGCCGCGCGCATGTCGGCCATCAGCTTCTCGTAGTAATACAGGTTGTGGAGGGTGCCCAGCATGGGCGCCAGCATTTCGTTGCAGCGGTCCAGGTGGCGCAGGTAGGAGCGGGTGTAGCCACTGGTGCAGGCGTGGCAGCCGCAGCCCGGCTCGATGGTGTCCATGTCGCGCTCGTAGCGGGCGTTGCGGATGCGTACCGTGCCGAACGAGGTGAAATAGTGGCCGTTGCGGGCATTGCGGGTCGGCATCACGCAGTCGAACATGTCCACGCCGCGGGCGACGCCTTCGACCAGGTCTTCCGGCCGGCCCACGCCCATCAGGTACCGCGGGCGGTCCGCCGGCAGGATCGGGTGCATGTGGTCGAGCATCGCGTTGCGCTCGTGCTCGGGCTCGCCCACGGCCAGGCCGCCGATCGCATAGCCGTCGAAGCCGATCTGCTGCAGGCCCTCGGCCGAGCGGCTGCGCAGGTCGTGGTGGACCCCGCCCTGGACGATGCCGAACAGCGCCGCGTCGTTGCCCAGCGCGTCGTGTGCGTCGCGGCTGCGCTGGGCCCAGCGCAGGCTCAGCTCCATCGAGGTGCGCGCGACCGGCTCGGTGGCCGGGTACGGGGTGCATTCGTCGAAGATCATCACGATGTCCGAGTCGAGCACCTTCTGGATCTTCATGCTCTCTTCCGGGCCCAGGAACACCCGGGCGCCGTCGGTCGGCGAGGCGAAGGTCACGCCCTGCTCGGTGATCTTGCGGCGATGGGCCAGCGAAAACACCTGGAAGCCGCCGGAATCGGTCAGGATCGGCCCGCTCCAGCGCGCGAATCCGTGCAGGCCGCCATGGTCGGCGATCACGTCCAGGCCCGGGCGCAGGTACAGGTGGAAGGTGTTGCCCAGGATGATCTCCGCGCCCAGCGCGCGGATCTGCTCCGGCAGGATGCCCTTGACCGACCCGTAGGTGCCCACCGGCATGAACGCCGGGGTTTCCACCGTCCCGCGGGGGAAGGTCAGGCGGCCGCGGCGGGCGCGCCCGTCGGTGGTCTGGAGCTGGAACTGGAGTCGGGACATCGGGGCGGAATCGGGGCAAATAATCCCCGATTATCCCCTAAATCCGACCCCGGCGCGGCGGACCGTGCCGGGGCGGCCCATCCGGCGTCATGCCTGCGGGAACAGCAACATGGCATCGCCGTAACTGAAGAAGCGGTACTTCTCCTCGATTGCCGCGCGGTAGGCCTCGAAGACCCGCGCCTGCCCGGCAAACGCCGAGATCATCATCAGCAGCGTGCTTTCCGGCAGGTGGAAATTGGTGACCATGGCGTCCACGCTGCGGATCCGGTAGCCGGGGGTGATGAAGATCTGGGTTTCGCCGGCGTAGGGCAGCAGCTCCCCGTCGCGCATCGCGCTTTCCAGCGCCCGCACCACGGTGGTGCCCACCCCGATCACGCGCCCGCCCGCCGCGCGGGTGCGGCGCACCTGCTGGACCAGCTCGGCGCCCACGTTCAGCCATTCGCGGTGCATGACGTGGTCGCTGAGATCATCCACACGCACCGGCTGGAAGGTGCCGGCGCCCACATGCAGGGTGACATGGCCGAAGCCGATGCCCTTGTCGTTCAGCGCCGCCAGCAGCGCGTCGTCGAAGTGCAGGCCGGCGGTCGGCGCGGCCACGGCCCCCACTTCGCGGGCGAACACGGTCTGGTAGCGCTCGCGGTCGTCCAGCCCGGGCTCGCGCTGGATGTACGGCGGCAGCGGCAGGCGCCCGGCGTGCAGCAGCCACTGCTCCAGCGGCTCGGACACGTGGAACTGCAGCACATAGAATTCGCCATCGCGTCCCAGCACCTCGGCCTCGCCCCCGGCATCCAGGGCGATGCGGCTGCCGGGCTTGGGCGACTTGCTCGCCCCCACCTGGGCCCGCGCCTGCTGCGCGCCCAGCAGGCGTTCGATCAGGATCTCGACCCGGCCACCGCTGGCCTTCTGGCCGAACAGGCGCGCGGGGATCACCCGGGTGTCGTTGAACACCAGCAGGTCGCCGGGCTGCAGCAGCGCCGGCAGGTCGCGCACATGGCGGTGGTCGAACCCGGCCGGGGCCGGTGGCACCACCATCAGGCGGCTTGCCGAGCGCTCGGCAAGCGGGGCCTGGGCGATCAGTTCAGCGGGCAGGTCGTAATGGAAGTCGGACTTCTTCAAGGGAGCGCACGGCAACGTGTAGACAATGTCGGGCATTGTACGACTGGCTCCCGGTAGCAACGCGAGAAGCGCGCAACGTCGCGCAAAATGTTGCTTTGCAACAGTTTTTTACGGGGTTATCGCGCCAAAATTCGCGTGATAGCATCGAACCGGAAGTCTGATGCACGAGCCGTACTGCCCCAGGCGCGCGCCCCCGGTCGCGCGTTTTGCATTTGCGCCGTGCCGCCAATCGTTTCAGGAGATCTGCAATGCGCTTCATTGAACGCCTCGCCCCCCTTCGCGCCCAGCCCGGCACCCGTCTCACCGCCGGCCTGGATGACGCCACCCTGGAACGCCTGGCTGCCGGGCACCCGCAACTCGTGGCGGCCGTAGAGGCAGGCGCCGCCGAATTCGAGCGCGTCAGCGCCGATCTGGCCGATCTGCTGGCGCTGGACGAGCGCGCGCAGATCGACGCGATGCAGGACGGCTTCGTCAATTTCTACGCGGATGATGCGGTCACCCCGTATGTCGCCCTCGCCGCCCGGGGTCCGTGGGTGGTGACGCTGAAAGGCGCAGTGCTCTATGACGCGGGTGGCTACGGCATGCTCGGCTTCGGCCACACCCCGCAGGCCGTGCTGGACGCCATGGCCGCGCCGCAGGTGATGGCCAACGTGATGACACCGAACCTGTCCCAGCACCGTTTCATCCAGGCCCTGCGCCGTGAGATCGGCCACCGCCGCGGCGGCTGTCCGTATGCCCGGTTCATGTGCCTGAATTCCGGCTCGGAAGCGGTTGGCCTGGCGGCGCGCATCGCCGACGTGAACGCCAAGCTGCAGACTGATCCGGGCGCCCGCCATGCTGGTGCGAAGATCAAGCGCGTGGTGGTCAAGGGCAGCTTCCACGGCCGCACCGACCGCCCGGGCCTGTACTCCGATTCCAGCCGCAGGACGTACCTGCAGCACCTGGCCAGCTACCGCGGCGAGGACAGCGTGATCGCGATCGCGCCCTACGACGAGGATGCGCTGAAGCGGGTGTTCGCCGACGCCCAGCAGAACCACTGGTTCATCGAGGCGGTGTTCCTGGAGCCGGTCATGGGCGAAGGCGACCCCGGGCGCGCGGTGCCGCCGTCGTTCTACGCCCTGGCGCGCGAGCTGACCCGCCAGCACGGCAGCCTGCTGCTGCTCGATTCGATCCAGGCCGGCCTGCGCGCGCACGGCGTGCTGTCGATCGTGGACTATCCCGGGTTCGAAGGCCTGGACGTGCCGGACATGGAAACCTATTCCAAGGCCTTGAACGCCGCGCAGTACCCGCTGTCGGTGCTGGCGGTGACCGAGCACGCCGCGCAGCTGTACCGCAAGGGCATCTACGGCAACACCATGACCAGCAACCCGCGCGCGCTGGACGTCGCCTGCGCGACGCTGTCGCTGCTCACCCCCGAGGTGCGCGGGAACATCCGCGCGCGCGGCGAGGAAGCCGTGCGCAGGCTGGAGCAGCTCAAGGGCGAGCTGGGCGGGCTGATCACCAAGGTGCAGGGCACCGGCCTGCTGTTCTCGTGCGAGCTGGCCCCGCAGTTCAAGTGCTACGGCGCGGGCTCCACCGAGGAATGGCTGCGCCAGCATGGCATCAACGTGATCCATGGCGGCGAGAACTCGCTGCGCTTCACCCCGCACTTCGGCATCGACAGCGACGAGCTGGACCTGCTGGTGCGCCTGGTCGGCCGCGCCCTGAAGGAAGGCCCGCAGCGCGAGCAGACCCAGGCGGCCTGACGCATCGGGATCGTCCAACGCCCGCGCGCAACGCGGGCGGGGGGCCATGCGATAATGGGTGGTTTCCAGCAGGGACCTCCCATGAAATCCATCTGCGTCTACTGCGGCTCCAACGCCGGCAGCAAGCCCGTCTATACCGAACGTGCCATCGCGCTGGGCGACCGTATCGCCCGCGACGGCCTGCGCCTGGTGTATGGCGGCGGCAACGTCGGCCTGATGGGCACCGTGGCCAATGCGGTGCTGGCCGGCGGCGGTGAAGTGACCGGGGTGATCCCGCAGCAGCTGGCCGACTGGGAAGTGGCGCATCGCGGGCTGACCGAGCTGGAGATCGTCGGCTCCATGCACGAGCGCAAGTCGCGCATGTTCGACCTCTCCGATGCATTCGTCGCGCTGCCTGGCGGCTTCGGCACCATGGAAGAGATTTTCGAGATGCTCACCTGGCGCCAGCTCGGCATCGGCAACAAGCCCTGCGCGTTCCTGGACGTGGACGGTTTCTACGCGCCCCTGATCGGGATGATCGACCGCATGGTCGAAGAGCGCTTCCTGCACCCGGAACAGCGCGCGGACCTCTGGTACGGCTCGGACATCGACGCGATGCTGGACTGGATGCGCGCCTATGAGCCGGCGCAGGCGTCGAAGTGGATCGACGAGAAGCGCCGCACGGCGTTGCGCTGACGGGCGGCCCTGCCCCGCTGTGCGGAATCACGCGGTGACGAAGGTGTCCATCGGCGCGGGGCGACCGAGCAGGTAGCCCTGGCCGTAATCGCAGCCCAGCTGCAGCAGGGTTTCGCGTTGGGCCATGTTCTCGATGCCCTCGCCCACCGTCTCGATGCCCAGCGTGCGCGCCAGCGACAGCACGCCCTGGACCAGTGCGTAGGTGCTCTGCAGGTCCTGGCCATGCAGGCCGGCGATGAAGCTCTGGTCGATCTTGAGCGTGGAGATCGGGAACCGGTGCAGGTAGGACAGCGCCGAGAAGCCGGTACCGAAATCGTCCAGCTGCACCAGCACCCCGCGTTCGCGCAGCGTCTGCAGGATCCGCAGCGTCCGCGGGCCGTCGTCGAGCAGCGCCACTTCGGTGATTTCCAGGCGCAGCCGGCGCGGATCGGCGCCGGCCGCCTCGATCAGGCCGAACAGCCGTGCGCTGAAATCGGCCGAACGGAAATGCCGCGGCGACACGTTGACCGAGAGATAGCCCTCGCCGCCGCGCGCCAGCTGGCCGATCACATCTTCATACAGCAGCCAGTCGACCTGCTCGATCAGCCCGCTCTCCTCGCCCAGGTCCAGGAACGCACTGGGCAGCAACAGACCGCGCCGTTCATGCCGCCAACGCAGCAGCGCTTCGTAGCCCACCACCTGGCCGTCGCTGAGCCGCACGATCGGCTGGTAGTACGGCAGGAAGTCGCGGTTGTTGATCGCGCGGCGCAGGTCCGCTTCCAGGTCCAGGCTGCGCAGCGCTTCTTCGCGCATGGCTTCGTCGAACACCGCCCAGCGGTCTTTGCCCTGGGCCTTGGCCCGGTACATGGCCGCATCGGCATCGCGCACCATTTCCTCGCCATTGCGGTAGCGCGGGCTCCACATCGCGATCCCCAGGCTGCCTGACGGGAACAGTTCCCGGCCCTGTACCCACATCGACTCTTCCAGCGCCACCAGCATGCGCTGGGAGAACTCGCGTGCCGTCTCCAGCCCCTGCTCGCATTCGAGCAGCAGCGCGAACTCGTCACCGCCCAGTCGCGCCACCACGTCGTCGGGGCCCACCATGGACACGATCCGCTTGGCCACTTCCACCAGCATCTGGTCGCCCGCGGCATGGCCAATGCTGTCGTTGACCAGCTTGAAGCGGTCCAGGTCGAGGAACAGCACCGCAAAGCGCAGTCCGTCGCGCGAGCGTGCACGCGCGATGGCGTCTTCCAGCCGGTCGAGCAAATGCGCGCGGTTGGGCAGTCCCGTCAGCGCATCGTGCAGCGCCTGGTGGGTCAGGCGCTGCTCGGCACGCAGCCGCTCGCCGATCTGGCCAAGCAGCTTGTCGTTGACTTCGGCCAGCTCGCGGGTGCGCTCGTCGACGCGCTTCTCCAGCTCGGCGTGCGCGTTGCGCAGGCGTTCCTGGTCGCGTTGGCGGGCCAGGCCGTTGCCGATGTTCTGCGCCACGAAGGTCAGCAGGCGCTGGTCGTGCGCGGTGAAACTGATGTCCGGCGAATAGCTCTGGACCACGATCACGCCGACCACGTCGTCGTCGCTCAGCAGCGGCACGCCCAGCCAGCAGTGCGAGCGCGCACCGAACTCGTTGACCGTGCCCGACGCGCGCAGCGCATCGATCTGTTCGCGCGACGCCAGCAACGGTTGCCGGTTGCGCACGATGTATTCGGTCAGGCCCATGCTGAACGGGCGTGGGGCGCGCGCCGGGTTGTACTCGTCGACCGAGTACACGAATTCCAGCCCCTCGCCGGACTCGTCCACCAGCGCGATATAGAAATTCCGTGCATCCAGCAGCGTGCCGACCACGCCGTGCACCTGCACGTAGAACTGCGCCAGGCTCTCGGCGCTCATCGCCATTTCGGCAATGTTGAACAGGGCCAGCTGCAGCTTTTCGGCACGGCGGCGTTCGATCACCTCGTCCTGCAGGCTGTGGTTGGCGCGCTGCAGTTCCAGCGTGCGCCGCTCCACCTGGCGCTCCAGCTGCACCTGCGCCTGGCGCCGGTCCATCGCAGTGAGGATGTGCTGGGCCACGTAGCCCAGCAGGGTGCGGTCGGCTTCGTTGTAGCGCACCCGCTGTTCATAGCTCTGCACCACGATGGCGCCACACACCCGGCCGTCGCGCAGCATCGGCACGCCCAGCCAGTCCAGGCTCTCGGGCCCGCGGCTGGGATCGTACTCGTCGCTCATCGCCGCCAACAGCTCGTTGGATGGCCCACTGAGCGGCTGGCCATGGCGCAGCAGCGCGAAGGTCAGGCTGCGCGGCATTTCGTGCTCTTCGTAGCTGCGGTCGGGATCGGCCACGAAGCTGTCGCGCTGGTCGGCGAAGTACAGAAAGCGGATCCGCCTGCGCGCGTCGTCGTATTCGACGATGTAGCAGTTCTGCGCGTACATCAGTGAATTGAGCACGCGATGGAAGTGCCGCAGCATCTCGGTCATTTCCAGGTCGGCGCCGGCGAGGTCGGCGATTTCGTACAGGGCCTGCTGCAGGCGTTTGGAATTTTCCAGCGAACGGATCTGGTCGCGCTGGCGGGCCAGTGCCAGTGCGTCCTGCAGTGCACTGCGCGCTGCGCCCCACCAGGCGTCGGGCGGGTTGGCGTCGCCGTCCAGCACGACATGAATGAGCAGCTCCCCGCCCTGGTGCTGCCAGCGATACAGCGCCCCGGGGGCGGACCGGTCCGGCGACGATGCGAGCAGCGCCTCCAGCCCCGCCGGGTCCGGGCCGACGCCCGGCGGGTGGCAGACGCAGCCGTCGCCCAGGGTGGCGTCGGTCCAGCCCAGGGTCAGCCGCGTCCCGGTCGGCAGCAACGCGCACAGCGTCCGCGCAAGCGCCGCCGACACCGCTGCGGCACGGTCCTTCTGGCCTGAAGTCGTCACTGCCTGGCTGGACAACATGTTGATCTCTTCTGGCGCCGGATGCCCGGCGCCTCCCCTGTCCGCCGAGCATAACGCGCAAACCGGGGTGCAGTGGAAGCCCTCGACCCCATTGCGGGCCCCTGGACGTTGTTCGACGGGTGTCCCCCTACTGGCCGCCGCCTCGATGACCCGCCCCGCCCGCGCCCTGCCCGGCTATGCGCAGGTGCGCCCAGCGCTTACTCTGTCCGCCGTGGATGCTGCCGCCCTGCCAACCGACGAGTCGCTGATGCTGGCCTGGGCCGCGGGCGACCTGCGCGCCTTCGAGCGCCTGTATGCACGCCATCGCAACCGCCTGTACAGCTTCCTGCTGCGCCAGTTGCGCGATGCGGCGCTGGCCGACGAGATGTTCCAGGACGTCTGGCAGCGGGTGATCGCCGCCCGCGCCGGCTGGCAGCCCGAAGCCGCGTTCACCACCTGGCTGTTCCGGATTGCCCATAATCGGCTCAACGACCATTGGCGGGCATTGCGCCACCGGCCTTCTCCTCCGGGCGATGCCGACGAACGCGTGGCGCGCATGCACGATCCCCGTACCCCGGAAACCCAGTTGTCCGAGTTCGAGCAGCGGCGACGGCTGCAACTGGCGATGGAACAGCTGCCCGACGACCAGCGTACGGTGCTGCAGCTGCGGCTGGAACAGGAGTTGAGCCTGGAAGAGATCGCGCAGATCACCGGCGTCGGACGGGAAACCGTGAAATCGCGACTGCGGTACGCGATGGACAAACTGCGCGCGGAGTTGAGCCCATGAACCGCAACGATCCGCTGACCCCGGAAGAACGCGCGTTGGCCCGCCTGCTCGGTCAGCCGGCGGCCAGCGCACCGCCCGCGGCCGTTGACGAGGCGGTGCTGGCGGCCGCGCGCGCGGCCGTGCGAGCGGGTGCCGAGGCGGAACCGAGCGCCGCCGCACCGGCCTCCCGTCCCATGCCGCGGCGCCGTTCGCGCGTGCCCGCCGTCCTCGGCCTGGCCGCCTCGCTGGTGTTCGCGGTAGGCATTGCCTGGCAGCTGAAGCCGGAAGCGCCACCGCCGGCCGCGCCGGCGCCGATGGCCCGCGAGGTCGCTGCCGACACGGCGGCACCGTCCGATGCGGCCGCACCGGTGAGCGAATCGCCACGCCGGCCGTCGGCACGCGCCCCGTCCGCACCAAGTCCCGAGCCGGTGCCGGTGCCAGCGCCCGCCCCGCTGCCGCCCCCCGCCGCCGCGCCGGTCGCCGTGCCGGCGCCGCCCGCCCCGATGGCCGCCCCGACACCGCAGCGCGAGCAGGCCGAGGTCGACGCCGCGCAGGCGCCGGCGCTGGACCGCGTGGAGGCCACCGGCAGCCGCGCCAGCGATGCGCCTGGCCAGGCCAGGCTCGCCGCGCCTGCGGCAGCGCGGGCGCCGGGTGCGCCGGGGGTCATGCGGCGTGCCGAACCGGCGCCGGCTGCAGCGTACGGCGCGATGATCTCGCCCGATGCCCTCACCCTGGCAGTCGATGCCGATGCCGCGCTGCCACGGCGGCAGTGGATCAAGCGCATCCGCGAGCGCCGCGATGGTGGCGACCTGGATACCGCGCGCGCCAGTCTGGAGCGCTACCTGCAGCATTATCCGGAAGCACGCATCCCCGGCGACCTGCGCGCGCTGCTCGATCCCTGAGCCGCGCCCGGCCCGGGGCTACAATGATGCCGATGCCCGATACGCTCGCCACCACCGTCAGCCACAGCCTGGACATCAAACACAGCCGCTTCGTCGCGCACGCGTCACCGATCGACGCGCCCGACGACGCGCTGGCGTTCCTGCAGCAGGTGGCGGTGGCTGACGCCACGCACAACTGCTGGGCGTACCGGCATGGCAACGCGTACCGCTCCAGCGACGATGGCGAACCGGCGGGCACCGCCGGTCGCCCCATCCTGGCGGCGATCGATGGCCAGGGCTTCGACCGGGTAATGGTCGTGGTGATCCGCTGGTACGGCGGCATCAAGCTGGGCGCGGGTGGCCTGGTGCGGGCGTATGGCGGGACCGCCGCCGAGTGCCTGCGTACCGCGCCACGGCTGCCGCTGGTGGCGCTGGCCGAGCTGACCGTGCAGGCCGGCTTCGAGGACCTGGGCGCGCTGCATGCGGCGCTGGCGCTGCACCTGGCCGACAAGCTGGATGAAACCTTCACCGCGTCCGGGGTGGCACTGCAGGTGCGGCTGCCGGCCGAGCAGGTCGACCCGTTGAAAACCCGTCTTCGCGACGCCACCCGTGATCGTATCCGGGTGCATGCACGCACCGAACCAGGCATTGCCCATGACTGATGCACAGATCCCGCCCACGCCCTCGCCGGCCCCCACCCTGCGCCGCCTCGGCAGCCTGGGCACGCTGTGGCCGTTCGTGCGCCGCCACGGCGGGTTGTTCTCGGCCTGGCTGGCCGCACTGGCGGTGTCGTCGGCGGCCACGCTGAGCCTGCCGCCGGCGGTGAAGCAGATGATCGACCACGGCTTCAACAGCAATGGCCAGATCAACCGTGCCTTTGCCCTGCTGTTCCTGGTCGCGGTGGTGCTGGCGCTTGCCACGGCGGCGCGCTTCTTCTTCGTCTCGTTGCTGGGCGAAAAGGTGGTGGCCGACCTGCGCAGCCGCCTGTACGCACACCTGATCGCGCTGGGCGCGGGCTTCCATGACCGCAGCCGCAGCGGCGAGCTGGTGTCGCGCCTGACCGCCGACAGCGAACTGCTGCGCAGCGTGATCGGCTCGACCATGTCGGTCGCCCTGCGCAGCAGCGTCACCGTGGTGGGCAGCCTGGTGATGCTGTTCGTGACCAGCCCGCGGCTGGCGGCCTGGTCGCTGGTCGGCATTCCGCTGGCGGTGCTGCCGATCATCATCGGCGCGCGCCGCCTGCGCGGCATTTCGCGCGCGAGCCAGGACCGCATCGCCGACGCCAACAGCCTGGCTGCCGAAACGCTGGGCGCGGTGCGCACGGTGCAGGCGCATGCGCGCGAGCCCTATGAACGCGGCCGCTTCAACGCCGCGCTGGGCGAATCGATCCGCGCCGCGCGCCGGCGTATCGCCGCGCAGTCACTGGTCACTGCCACGGCGATCGTGCTGGTGTTCGGCGCGATCGTGGGCGTGCTCTGGCTGGGCGCGCACGATGTGATCGACGGCCGCATGAGCGCCGGCACCCTGGGCCAGTTCGTGCTGTATGCGCTGATCGGTGGTGGTTCGGTGGGCGCGCTGGCCGAAGTCTGGAACGAACTGCAGCGCGCCTCCGGGGGCATGGGCCGGATCGCCGAGCTGCTGCAGGAAGATGTCGAGATCACCAGTCCTGCCGACCCGCAGCCGCTGCCGCAGCCGCTGCGCGGCGACATCCGCTTCCAGGACGTGGTTTTCCACTATCCCCAGCGGCCGGATGCGCCCGCGCTGGATCATTTCGACCTGCATGTCCGCCCCGGCGAAACCGTGGCGCTGGTGGGGCCGTCCGGTGCCGGCAAGAGCACGGTGCTGTCGATGCTGCTGCGCTTCCACGATCCGGCTGCCGGCAGCGTGCAGGTGGACGGCGTCGACGTGCGCCGGGTCGATCCGGCGCAGCTGCGCGCGCAGATGGCGCTGGTACCGCAGCAGCCCACCCTGTTTGCC
Organism: Stenotrophomonas sp. NPDC077420; assembly: GCF_044543385.1. Lineage (NCBI taxonomy): Bacteria > Pseudomonadati > Pseudomonadota > Gammaproteobacteria > Lysobacterales > Lysobacteraceae > Stenotrophomonas > Stenotrophomonas sp. NPDC077420. Next base: position 117,600 of record NZ_JBITVZ010000006.1, on the reverse strand, counting down.
AGCAGCGCGCTGGACAACATCCGTTACGGCCGGCTGGACGCCAGCAACGAAGAAGTGCAGCGCGCGGCGGCCGCGGCCGAGGCCGACGACTTCCTGCAGGCGTTGCCGGAGGGTTACCTGAGCGAGCTGGGCGAACGCGGGGCACGCCTGTCCGGCGGCCAGCAGCAGCGCATCGCGATTGCACGCGCCCTGCTCAAGGACGCGCCGATCCTGTTGCTGGACGAAGCCACCAGCGCGCTGGACGCGCAGAGCGAGCGCGCGGTGCAGCAGGCGCTGGAACGGCTGATGGCCGGTCGCACCACGCTGGTGATCGCGCACCGCCTGGCCACCGTGCTCAAGGCCGACCGGATCGTGGTGATGGACCACGGCCGTATCGTGGCGCAGGGAACGCATGCGCAATTGCTGGCCGAAGGCGGACTGTACGCTGAACTGGCGAAGCTGCAGTTCATCGATTGATGACACATCGCTAACGTGCGGGGTCGCATCGTGGCACCGTTCCCTGGGTTCCCTGCAGGAGGTGTTGCATGTCGTTCCGACAGTTCCCCGCCGTAGACGCCGATGGCAACGACTATGTGGTCATTGAGTTCAAGAGCGAGCAGTCGAATGCACCGGCTACCGCGGCCGATCCGCATGTCCGCTACGAGCTGGCCGACGGCCAGCGGCTGGTGCGTGATGGGCGGGTATTCCGGCTTGAAGATGGCGGGCTTACGCTGACGATTTGAAGCGTACCGACCAACGGTCGGTACCTACCGTGGCGGGCTTGGCGCGTACCGACCAACGGTCGGTACCTACCGTTGCGGGTGTGGAGCGTACCGACCAACGGTCGGTACCTACCGTGGCGGGTTTGGAGCGTACCGACCAACGGTCGGTACCTACCGTGGTGGGTTTGGCGCGTACCGACCAACGGTCGGTACCTGCTGTGTGATGGGATGGGGTGCGTGCGCGATGTCGCGGGGCGACGAGGCTACCGGTAGCGCACGACCGTTGGTCGTGCGACGCGCGGGTCGCGCGGCCCTGGTCAATTAATCGCCATCCTTCTTGACAGCCTTGCTGCGCGGGGCCTGTGCACGGTTATCCACACGCTTGTCCGCATGTCATCCACACCCCCTGTGGATGAATGCGGCGGTGCATCAGCGTGGCAGCACCCGCCCGATCCCGGTGGCGTCGATCTCCACCGCTGCGCGCTGCAGCGCCTGCAGGCTGCTGCCGGCCACGAACCCCATGCGGAAGTGCACCTCGCCGCCCGGCGTGCGCGAGGAGTGGATCGACGCCAGGCTCACCCCATGCCGTTCGAACACATGCAGCAGCTCGCGCAGCGAGCCGGGGCGGTCTTCGGGAAGATGCACGCTGATCGCGTTGCGCTCGGTCAGGTCGGCCAGCAGGTAACCGACCCGTTCGAAGGTGTAGTTGCCGTCGGCCAGCAGCGCGTCACCCTGATGCGCGCGGTTGTCGGCAAGCAGCTGCTGGCGGAATGCGGCGCGCGCCACGTCGTCGCCCTGGACGACCTGGTCGCGAAGGCGCTGCAGCTGCTCCAGCAGGCGTTCCAGCATCGGCGCCACATGCGGGTTGCCGAACTGGATGTCCTCGTAGATGGCCGGGTTCATCGACAGGATCCGCGCGATGATCGCGGTATCCAGTTCGAACGACGCCGACCGGTAGGGCAGCAGGTCCTGCAGCGGGCCAAGCTGCGCGGCGTACCCGCGCAGCACCCCGGCCTGGGCCAGGTGGGTGGCATGTACCATCGCCTGCACCAGGGCCATGACCTGGTCATGGTGCTCGGGGCTGGCCTGCACGCATTCGGCTTCGAGCGCGGCGCACAGCTCGCTCATCCACGGTTGCCACCGCGCCAGGCGCGCTTCGCAGACCACCATCACCCGGCCCTTCAGGGTGGGCGCCTTGGGCGGTGCGGTCATCGGATGCAGCCCCACCACCTCGGCCTGCGAGCGCAGCATCGCCGCCACCGGTTCGCTCTTCACCGAGGTCACGTCCAACCACAGCCGTCCGGCTTCGCGACCGGCCGATCGGGTCACGTAGTCTGCGATCAGCGCAGGCGTATGCCGGATGGGTGCGGAGAACACCAGCACCTCGGCGCGTGCCAACACCGTTTCGGGATCCTGCGACTGGGGATCGGCCGGATCATGGCCGATCACCTCCAGGCCCAGCCGCTGTTCCAGGAACGTGCGCAGCCAGCGTCCGTAGGCACCTGCGCTGCCGACGATGCCGACGACCGGGCGCAGGGTCACGCCAGCCGCTCGGCGCGGAAGCGATGCGGCTGCGCCAACGCGGCCGGTGCCGCGGCGAGCACGTCGAACTCTTCGTGGTCGTTGGCCAACGTGGCTTCCAGCGCAGCATGCACGCCGGAGATCGAACGCGACAGCGCCTGCTCGAAGCGCTCACCGCGCAGCAGGAAGGCGACCAGCAGCGACATCAGCACATCGCCGGTACCGGCCACGTCCACGGGGAGGTGCGGGGAGGTCCAGCGCCAGACCGCATCACGGCTGACCGCCAGCGTTACCAGCTCACCGGGGTCACCGCCGACGCTGTGCGCCAGTACCCATTCCGGGCCCCGCGCCAGCAGCGCCTTCGATGCGGCGATGGCATCGGCTTCGGCCAGGCTGGGCAGGCCGGTGAGGCGGCCCAGCTCGAATGCATTCGGCGTCACCAGCCACGCGTGCGGCAGCAGGCGCTCGGCGAACACGGTTTCCAGTCCCGGCTCCACATAGGGCCCGGTGTGGGTGTCGCCGATCACCGGGTCCAGGCAGTAGCGCAGCTGCGGCGACGCCGCCAGCACGCGCTCGACCCAGTCGGCGAAGGCGGCACCGTTGCCGACGCTGCCGAAGTAGCCGGACACCAGCATCTTTGCGCGGGCCGGCAGGCCGCGTTCTTCCGCGCCCAGCAGCAGGTCGGCGAACCAGTCGGTCGGCAGCACGCGCCCACGGGTGGTCGGGTAGAAGGGCGCGTTGCTGAGCAGGGTGGTCGGCACCTCGGCCACGCGCACGCCCAGCGCGCGCAGCGGGGGCACCGCCGCGCTGTTGCCGGCGTGGCCATAGACCAGTTGCGACTGCACGGAGATGACATCGACCGGCGACGGGCCGTCCGGGCGCTGGCGGCGCCCGTGGACGAGGTGGCTTTCCAGGGAATCGTTCATGGCCCATTTTAGAGCGTACCGACCAACGGTCGGTACCTACCGGGTGAATCGTGCCCCAGCGGTCAGTCGTGGTCGACCGCGTGGGTCGGGCCAGACCGGTCAGTCGTGGTCGACCGCGTGGATCGGGCCAGACCGGTGAGTTGCGGCCGACCGCGTGGATCGGGCCAGACCGGTGAGTTGCCGCCGACCGGGTGGATCGGGCCCCACCGGTGGTGGGTTGCGGCCAACTGCGTGGATCGTGCCAGACCGGTGAGTTGCGCATAAAAAACGCCGGGACATGCCCGGCGTCTTCGTTACCGTTGGAACCCATCCTGTTTACGAGGTCATGCGGTCCCAGAAACCCTTCACGCCATCGATGAAGGTGGCCGATTTCGGCGAGTGCTTGCGCGCCTCCTCACCGGTGAAGGTGGTTTCGAACTGCTCCAGCAGCTTGCGCTGTTCGCTGGTCAGGTTGACCGGGGTCTCCACCACCACGCGGCAATACAGATCGCCTTCGCTGCGGCTGCGCACCGAGCGCACGCCCTTGCCCCTCAGGCGGAACAGCTTGCCGGTCTGGGTTTCGGCCGGAATGCGGATTTCCGCATAGCCGCCCAGGGTGGCCACGCGCACGGTGTCGCCCAGCGCGGCCTGCGAGATCCGGATCGGCACCTCGCAGTGCAGGTCGTCACCATCGCGCTGGAAGATCGCGTGCTCACGCACCCGCACTTCCACGTACAGGTCGCCCGGCGGCGTCCCGGCCGGACCGGCTTCGCCTTCGCCGGCCAGGCGGATGCGGTCGCCGGTGTCGACGCCGGCAGGCACCTTGACCGACAACACCTTGTCTTCCTCCACGCGACCGTTGCCGTGGCAGGTCTTGCAGGGGGTCTGGATGATCTGGCCACGGCCGTTGCAGTTGTGGCAGGCCTGCTGCATGGCAAAGATGCCACGCTGGATGCGCACCTGGCCCTGCCCTCGGCACACGCTGCAGGTTTCAACCTTGCCGTCTTCCGAGCCACTGCCGTTGCAGTCGTCGCACTCGGCCAGGGTCGGGATTTCGATGCGGCGCTCGATGCCGCGCACCGCTTCTTCCAGGTCCAGTTCCATCACGTAGCCGACATCGGCGCCGCGACGGGCCTGGCGCGGACCACCGCCGGCGCCACCGAAGATGTTGCCGAAGATGTCGCCGAAGATGTCGCCCATGTCCGGGCCGCCCGGGCCGCCACCGCCCATGCCGTGCTCGAACGCGGCGTGGCCATGCGCGTCGTACATGCGGCGCTTGTTGGGATCGGACAGGGTTTCGTAGGCCTCCTTGCACTCCTTGAAGGAGGCTTCGGCGGCACTGTCGCCCGGATTGCGGTCCGGGTGGTACTTCATCGCACAGCGGCGATAGGACTTCTTCAGTTCGTCGTCGGTCGCGGTGCGGGCAACACCCAGCACCTCGTAGTAATCGCGCTTGCTCATGGTTTGAATCGGGTTCCGGCAGTCAGGCGTTCAGGGATGCGACAACGGGGCGTTGCCTGCGCAACGCCCCGTCGGCTGTCCGGATCAGGACTTCTTGTCGTCCTTGACTTCGGTGAACTCGGCGTCGACCACGTCGTCGTGCGCGCCACCGTTGCCAGCGGCACCGGCGTCGGCACCCGGAGCGCCGCCACCCTGCTCGCCCGCGGACGCGGCGGCGAACAGCGCCTGGCCGGCTTCCTCAAGCGTCTTCGACTTGGCCTCGATCTGCGCCTTGTCGTCGCCCTTCATCGCCGTTTCCAGGTCGGCCAGGGCCGCCTCGACCTTGCCGATGACGTCGCCACCGACCTTGCTGCCGTGCTCGGTGATCGCGGTACGGGTACCGTGGATCAGCGCGTCGGCCTGGTTGCGGGCCTGGACCAGCTCGTGGAACTTCTTGTCTTCTTCGCGGTTGGCTTCCGCGTCGGCGACCATGCGTGCGATCTCGTCCTCGGACAGACCCGAACCGGCCTTGATCTCGACCTTCTGTTCCTTGTTGGTCTTCTTGTCCTTGGCCGACACGTGCAGGATGCCGTTGGCGTCGATGTCGAAGGACACTTCCACCTGCGGCAGGCCGCGCGGGGCCGGCTCGATGCCGGACAGGTCGAACTTGGCCAGCGACTTGTTGTAGCGGGCCTGTTCGCGCTCACCCTGCAGCACGTGCACGGTCACCGCCGACTGGTTGTCCTCGGCGGTGGAGAACACCTGCGAGGCCTTGGTCGGGATGGTGGTGTTCTTCTCGATGATCTTGGTGAACACGCCGCCCATGGTTTCGATGCCCAGCGAGAGCGGGGTCACGTCCAGCAGCAGCACGTCCTTGACGTCGCCGCCGAGCACGCCGCCCTGGATCGCCGCACCCAGTGCAACGGCTTCGTCCGGGTTGACGTCCTTGCGCGGTTCCTTGCCGAAGAACTCGGTCACGGCCTGCTGCACCTTCGGCATGCGGGTCTGGCCGCCGACCAGGATCACTTCGCTGATGTCGCTCGAACGCAGGCCGGCATCGTTCAGGGCGATGCGGCACGGCTCGATCGACTTCTTGATCAGGTCTTCGACCAGCGCTTCCAGCTTGGCGCGGGTCAGCTTGATGTTCAGGTGCTTCGGACCGGAGGCATCGGCGGTGACGTACGGCAGGTTCACTTCGGTCTGCTGGCTGGTCGACAGCTCGATCTTGGCGCGCTCGGCGGCGTCCTTCAGACGCTGCAGGGCCAGCGGATCCTTGCGCAGGTCGATGCCCTGGTCCTTGTTGAACTCGTCCACCAGGTACTCGATGACGCGGTTGTCGAAATCTTCGCCGCCCAGGAAGGTGTCGCCGTTGGTGGCCAGCACTTCGAACTGCTTCTCACCATCCACGTTGGCGATTTCGATGATCGACACGTCGAAGGTGCCGCCGCCCAGGTCGTACACGACGATCTTGCGGTCCTTGCCGTCGCCCTTGTCCAGGCCATAGGCCAGGGCCGCAGCGGTCGGCTCGTTGATGATGCGCTTCACTTCCAGGCCGGCGATGCGGCCGGCGTCCTTGGTCGCCTGGCGCTGGCTGTCGTTGAAGTAGGCCGGCACGGTGATCACGGCCTCGGTGACGGTCTCACCCAGGAACGCTTCGGCGGTCTTCTTCATCTTCTCCAGCACGCGGGCGGAGATTTCCTGCGGCGCCATCTTCTTCGCGTCGCTGGTCTGCACCCAGGCGTCGCCGTTGTCGTGGGCCAGGATGCCGTAAGGCACGTGCGCGATGTCCTTCTGGACTTCAGCGTCGGTGAACTTGCGGCCGATCAGGCGCTTGACGGCGTAGAAGGTGTTCTTCGGGTTGGTCACGGCCTGGCGCTTGGCCGAGGCGCCGACCAGCACTTCGCCGTCCTTGGTGTAGGCGACGATGGAAGGCGTGGTGCGGTCGCCCTCCGCATTTTCGATGACGCGGGCCTTGCCGCCGTCCATGATCGCCACGCACGAGTTGGTGGTGCCGAGGTCGATACCAATGATCTTGCCCATGGGGGAGACTCCTGAAAAGTGGGAAACATCCGGCCGCTGCCGGGTTATGAATGGGATGTGTGGGACGCTGCTGTCACTTTCAAGCCACCTGTCGAACACAGTGTCCGATGCTGGCGAAACGCGTTCAGGTCAGTCCCGTGCGACCACGACCAGGGCCGGGCGCAGCAGGCGATCGTTGAGCAGGTAGCCCTTCTGGAACACCTGGACCACGCTGCCCGGCGCCGCACCCGGGGCGTCGACCTGGCTGATCGCCTGGTGGTGCTCCGGGTTGAAGGTCTGGCCGGTCGGGTCCAGCAGGGTCAGGCCGTTGTCGGCAGCTACCTTCAACAACTGCTTGTAGGTCAGTTCCAGGCCTTCGCGCAGCGGGCTGGGCTCGGCGCCGGCGGCATTCAGGCCGGCGTCCAGGCTGTCGAACACCGGCAGCAGTTCGCCCAGCAGCTTTTCGTTGGCGAAGCGGCGCGCCTGGTCGACGTCGCGGGCCACGCGCTTGCGCTGGTTGTCCAGGTCGGCGCGCTCACGCAGCGACTCGGACCGGAGCAGCGCCACTTCGTTGTGCAGGGCGTCGAGCTGCTGCTGCAGGGTATCGCCCGTGGCGGCGTCGCCGGCCGGGGTCTGGGATGCGATATCAGGCTGATCTTGGTTCATTTCCGGATCCTTGGCGGTGACTCTCCGCCTCCACCCACCCCTATGTGGGCGGCCGGACCCGATTCAAGAGCCAGGGCGCGCGTTATGTGCGATCCCGGGACAATCCGCCCCCGGCCGGCACATCCAGGGCCGCGCCCAGCACCTGGGCGGTGGCCTCCACCAGCGGAATCATGCGGTCGTAGGCCATCCGCTTGGGGCCGATCACCCCCAGCACGCCCAGCACCTGGCCCCCGGCCGAATAAGGCGCGGTCACCAGCGAGACGTTCTCCAGCGGCATCACCCCGGTCTCCTCGCCAATGAAGATGCGCACGCCCGGGGCCTGGATGGTGCGCTCCAGCAGCTGCAGGATCTCGCGCTTGCTGGCGAACAGGTCGAACAGTTCGCGCAGCCGGTCCAGGTCGGACAGGTCCTGCACGCCCATCAGCCGGGTCTGACCGGCCAGCACCATGTCGTCGGCGGGCGGGGCCATGGCCTGTTCGGCCAGTTCCACGCTGTGCGCCAGCAGCTGTTCCATCTCCGAGCGCGCCTGGCGCAGCTCGATCAGCAGCGTGGAACGGATGTCGGCCAGCGGGCGACCGGCGCAATGGGCGTTGAGGTAATTGGCCACCTTTTCCAGCTCGGCCGGCTCCCAGCTGCGGCGCGGCTCGATCACCCGGTTCTGCACTTCGTTGTCGGCAAACACCAGGATCGCCAGGACCCGGCGCGCGTCCAGCGCCACGAAATCGATGTGCCGGAAGGCGAACTGCTCGCGCCGCGGCGCGCCGACCACGCCGACGAAGTGGCTCATCGCCGACAACAGTTCCGACGCGCTGCCCAGCAGCGCCTGGGTGCCGGCCCCGGTGGACAACTCGCTGCGCAGGCGGTTCAGCTCGCCCTCGCCCGGCGGCTGCATCTTGACCAGGCTGTCCACGAACACCCGGTAGCCGTGCGCGGTGGGCACGCGCCCGGCCGAGACATGCGCCGAGCTGAGCAGGCCCAGGTCTTCCAGGTCGCCCAGGATGTTGCGGATGGTGGCCGCGCTCACGTCCAGCCCGGCCAGGCGCGCCAGGGTCTGCGAGCCCACCGGTTCGCCGTCCTGGATGTGGCGCGCGATCAGCGTCCGCAGCAGGTGGCGGGCGCGCGGCGCGAGATGGGGCGCGGAAGGGTGCATGGAATCAACCTGTGAGACGCGACAGTGGATAATGGCAGGGCGACGCCCCGGCGAGGGATCGGGGATTGCCGATTGGAGCTGCCCGCCGCCCATGCTAGCGTTGCGCGGCTCAAGAACCCAACACCATGCTCAGACATCTATCGATCAAGGATTTTGCCGTCGTCCGCGCCACCGAACTGGAGTTCGGGCCGGGCATGACCGTGGTTTCGGGCGAGACCGGCGCCGGCAAGTCGCTGATGGTCGACGCGCTGGGCTTCCTGTCCGGCCTGCGCGCCGACAGCGGCGTGGTCCGCCACGGTGCCGCGCGCGCCGAACTGTCGGCCGAGTTCGCGCCGACCGACGACGCCCCGGCGCGGCGCTGGCTGCGCGACAACGAACTGGATGACGACGACCAGTGCCAGCTGCGCCGCATCATCCGCGCCGACGGCGGCTCGCGCGCCTGGATCAACGGGCGCCCGGTGACCCTGTCGCAGCTGACCGAACTGGCCGGCATGCTGGTCGAGATCCACGGCCAGCACGAGCAGCAGGCGCTGCTGGCACGGCCCTCGCAGCTCGCCCTGCTCGATGCCTTCGCGCGCAATGACGCCGAACGCGCCCGGGTCCGGCAGGCCGCCGCGCGCTGGCAGGCGCTGGTCGACGAAGCCGAGGCGCTCTCGCGCCAGGGCGATGTCAGCGACCGCATCGGTTTCCTCGAACACCAGCTGGGCGAGCTGCAGCGCGAAGACCTTGAACCGGCGTCGATCATCGCGCTGGGCAGCAGCCACCGCCGCCAGGCCCACGCAGGCGCACTGGTCAGTGCGTGCGACGTGGCCGCCGCCCGGCTCAACGGCGACGACGAGGTCTCGGTGCTGCAGCTGCTGCAGCAGACCCGCCACGACCTGTCGCGGGTGGCCGAACATGACGCCCGCCTGGGCGAGGTGGACGCGCTGCTGGACAGCGCGGTCATCCAGCTGCACGAAGCGCTGGCCCTGCTGGACCGCGTGCACGACGACCTGGACGCGGACCCGGAGCAGTTCGAGGACATCGAACGCCGCCTCGGTCGCCTGCACGACCTGTCGCGCAAGCACCGCGTACCGATGGAAGCGCTGGGCGAGCATCGCGACGCGATGGAAGCCGAAGTGGAGCAGCTGCGCGGCGCGGATGTGCGCCTGCAGGCGCTGGCTGGCGAGATCGAGCGGGCGGCGGCGCAGTGGCAGACCGTGGCGGCAACGCTGAGCGCCAGCCGCAGCCAGGCCGCCCAGGCCCTGTCCGATACCACCACCGCGCTGATCGGCGAGCTGGGCATGGGCGGCGGCCAGTTCCTGATCGAACTGGAACCGCACGCGGCCGGCAAGCCGGACCCGAACGGCGCCGAACGGGTCGAATTCCTCGTGGCCGCCAACGCCGGGCAACCGCCGCGCGCCCTGCGCAAGGTCGCCTCCGGCGGCGAACTGTCGCGCATTTCGCTGGCCATCGAGGTGGCGGCACTCGGCCTGGATGCGGTGCCGACCATGGTGTTCGACGAAGTGGACTCCGGCATTGGCGGCGCAGTGGCCGATATCGTCGGCCAGAAGCTGCGGGCACTGGGCGAGAAGCGGCAGGTACTGTGCGTCACCCACCTGCCGCAGGTGGCCTCCAAGGGCCATGCCCATTACCGGGTCAGCAAGGCGCCGGTGGACGGCATGACCCAGAGCGCGGTGGAGAAGCTGGACGCCAAGGCCCGCGAGGAAGAACTGGCGCGCATGCTCGGGGGCGTGGAAGTCAGCAAGGAAGCGCGCGCGGCCGCACGCAGGCTGCTGCAGGAAACGTGACGGCGTACCCACCAACGGTGGGTACCTACCGATGGCCCTACCAACGGTGGGTACCTGCCGATGGCCTGACCGGGTTACGCCAACGGCCTGGCCAGGTCCACCTGTTCCACCAGGAAATCCAGGAACGCCCGCACCCGCAGCGGCAGGTAGCCGCCCTGCCCCACGAACACCGCGTGCACCTCTTCCAGGTCACCCGGGTTGGCCTGCTCCAGCACCGGCAACAGCCGCCCGGCCGCGACATCGGCCTGTACCTGGAACGCGGCCAGCCGCGCGATGCCCGCCCCTCCCAGCACCAGCCGGCGCAGCGCCTCGCCGTCACTGGCGCGCGCGTTGCCCCCGGTCGGTACCATCAGCACCTGTCCCTGCTCGCGCAGCGGCCAGCCGCTCTGCGCGCGTGCATGTCCGATATCCAGGCGGTTGTGCGCCATCAGTGCGGCAGCGTCCTGCGGCAGGCCATGCCGGGCCGCGTACGCCGGGGCCGCCACGATCATCATCCGCGTCGCCCCCAGCCGCCGCGCGACCAGGCTGGAACTCTTCAATGGACCCGCGCGCACCGCGATGTCGGTGCGCTGCTCCAGCAGGTCGATCACTTCATCGGTCAACACCAGGTCCACCCCCACCTGCGGGTGCCGCGCCAGGAACGCCGGCAGCAGCGGCAGCAGGAAGTGGTGCCCGAACGGCACGTTGCTGTTCACCCGCAGCCGCCCCCGAGGCTCGGCGTGGGCACTGGCGCAGCGTTCGGCCTCGTCCAGGTCGGCCAGCACGCGCAGGCCGCGCTCATAGAATGCGCAGCCTTCCGGGGTGAGCTGCAGCTGGCGCGTGGAACGCTGCAGCAGGCGCGTGCCCAGCCGCTGTTCCAGCCGCGCCACCAGCTTGCTGACCGCCGACGGACTCATGTCCAGCGCGCGCGCCGCCGCCGAGAAACTGCCGGCCTCGATGACCCGCACGAAGATTTCCAGCTGACCGGACCGGTTGATGTCGGGCGAGGACATGGGATGAATTCAATTCACAGATGATTGTCGTCAGGCAGTCTAGTTCACAGAACGACGCCCGCGCACCATGGCCGCCTCTTTCCTGGACCGGCTGCCATGCATCCCTTGATCCGCCTTGCCACGGGCGCCCTGCTCGGGTTCTCCACCGCTACCCCCGCATTCTCCTCCGACCCGGCCGCCACGCACTGGGTGGCCACATGGCAGGCCAGCCCGCAACCGGTGTGGCCGGCCGGATTCCTCTTCCCCACCGGCATCCCGCACTCCCTGCACGACCAGACCTTCCGCCAGACCGCCCGCATCAGCCTGGGCGGCCCGCGCCTGCGCATCCGACTGAGCAATGCCTATGGCACCACACCGCTGCGGATCGGCGCGGCCAGTGTCGCCGGCAGCGTCGACCGGGCGCCGCAGGCCCTGCGCTTCGACGGCCAGCCGGGCACCGTGATCGCCCCGGGGCAGCAACGGCTCAGCGATCCGCTGGCCATGCCCACGGTCGACCTGCAGGCGGTGCAGGTCTCACTGCATGTCCCCGGCCCCACGCCGCTGCAGGGCTTCCATTGGGATGGGCGCCAGACCAGCGCCATCGCGCCCGGTGACCAGACCGCCCGGGCGGCGCTGCTCGACAGCACCGCCACCACCGCGCGGGTGCTGCTGACCGGCATCGACGTGGAAGCGCCTGCCATCGCGCGCAGCGTGGTGGTGATCGGCGACTCGATCACCGACGGCGCCACCGCCACCCTGGACCACGACCAGCGCTGGACCGACCACCTGGCCGCCCGGCTCGCGCCGCAGCGCCTGGCGGTGGTCAATGCCGGCATCTCCGGCGGCCGCCTGCTGCGCGATGGCATGGGCGAGGCGGCGCTGGCACGGTTCCAGCGCGACGTGCTCGACCAGCCCGGCGTGGCCAGCGTGGTGGTGCTGATCGGCATCAATGACATCAGCTGGCCGGGCACGGCCTTCGCCCGGGACCAGCCGCGCCCGTCGCTGGGCCAGCTAAAGGCCGGTTATCGCCAGCTGATCCAACGGGCGCATGCCCGCGGGCTGCGGATTGTCGGAGCCACGCTGACCCCGTTCGCGGGCGCCCTGCCCGGCACCCCGCTGCACGACTATTACCAGCCCGACAAGGACCGGCTGCGCCGCCGGCTCAATGCCTGGCTGCGGGAGGATGCCGGGTTCGATGCGGTGATCGACCTCGACGCCGCGCTGCGCGACCCGGTAGACCCCGCCCGCCTGGCACCGGCGTTCGATTCCGGCGACCACCTGCACCCGGGCGACGCCGGCAACCGGGCCATGGCCGAGGCGGTGGATGTGGGGGTGTTCGGGCGATGAAAAACTTGCGGTAGCTACCGTAACGGCTACGCCGTTACTTGCGTTTTTTGCGCACGTAGAGCACCAGAGAGTGCTCTTCCAGCTCGTAGCCGTGGTCGGCCGCGATCTTGCGCTGCAGTTCTTCGATTTCGTGGCTTTCGAACTCGATGATCTTGCCCGAGTCGACGTCGACCATATGGTCGTGGTGGCCGCCGCGGTCCAGCTCGTAGACGGCCTGGCCGCCCTCGAAATTGTGCTTCAGCACCAGGCCGGCGGCCTCGAACTGGGTCAGCACCCGGTACACCGTGGCCAGGCCGATCTCGTCGCCGTGCTCCAGCAGCTGGCGGTAGATGTCCTCGGCCGTCATGTGGTGCTGGTGCTTCTGGGCGTCGCGCTGCTCGAGCAGGGCAAGGATCCGCATACGCGGATGGGTCACCTTCAGGCCGACTTTGCGCAGGTCGTGGGTTTCCATAGGTCTCCGTTCATTGGCGATTTAGCGCCAGCTGCCTCGGATCGGGTCGCGGCGACACGTTCGGAGTGTATCATCGACTCGATTTCCCCAACCGCCATTCCCGATGCGCAATCTCCTGCTGGTCGCCGCCGTTGCCCTGTCCACCACGGGCTGCGGCATCATCTACAAGCAACCCATCTACCAGGGCAACCTGATCCGGGAGCAGGCCGTCGGTCAGCTGCAGGTCGGTCAGAGCAAGCAGCAGGTGAACACCCTGCTGGGTACCCCGTCCATCGACGACCCGTTCCATGCCCAGCGCTGGGACTACACCGCCACCCAGCGGCTGGATCGCCTGGGCCGCACCGAAGTGAAGAATTTCACCGTGTTCTTCGAGAACGACCAGGTCACCCGCTGGGAAGGCGACTATTTCCCGAGCAATGACGCCCAGCTGGCCAAGGACCAGGTCCGCCAGTTCGGCCGCAACCTGGCCAAGGACAAGAAGAAGCAGCGCGGCCGGTAAGCCGGCGCGTGGGTGGCGCCGGGCCCGGCCGGCTCCCCCCCTGGTTGATGCGTTGCGTTGCCGCGTAGCCACCGGTTCAACGCCCGCCGGGTTCAGCGCGATCGGGGCGCGGCCCGGCGGCGCCGGTTGTCCTTCGGGTCGGCCAGCAGCGGTCGCAGCAGCTCCACCCGGTCTCCCTCCCGCAGCACCTGCCCGCCCGGGGCGATGAGTCCATGGACGGCCACCGCCGGACAGGCGTCGCTGCCCTCGATGGCGGCCGCTGCGATCGCATCGGCCACCGTGGCGCCCTCGTCCAGGGCCAGCACGACTGACACGGCCCGCTCGGGCCAGGCCAGTACCACTTCGACCCGGATCACGGTTCAGTCCTGCGCGTCGGCAACGCGCACGAAATCATTGACCATGCGGTCGGCCAGGCCCTGGAACCCCAGCGCCAGCGCCGGCCCCAGCAGCCGCGAGGTCGGTTCGAACTCCAGGGTCAGGCTCACCTTGCAGGCGTCTTCGGCCAGCGCATGGAATTCCCAGCGACCGTGCAGGCGCTTGAACGGACCATCGCGCAGCTGCATATCGATGTGATGCGGGCGCTGCAGGGTGTTTTCGGTCGTGAACCAGGTGGAAAACGACCCCAGGCCCAGGTCCAGTCGCGCCACCACCCGGTCCGGACCGGTTTCCAGGATGTGCGCGGCCGAACACCAGCGGAACCGCTGCGGGTAGGCATCGATATCGTTGACCAGGTCGAACATGCGGGCAGCCGAATGTTCGACCAGGGCACTGCGTTTGATAGTTGGCATGCGAAGGCTTGGCTGGCGAATCGACCACGAAGGGCCCGAATCGGAGACAATAGGTAAATGAGCAAGAACAGCGCCAAGGATAAAGCAAAGAACGCGACGGCCAACAAAACCATCGCGCTCAACAAGCGTGCCCGCCACGAGTACAGCCTGGAGGATCGCTTCGAGGCCGGCCTGGCCCTGCAGGGCTGGGAGGTGAAGTCGATCCGCGCCGGCCGCGGCAACATCGTCGACGCCTATGCCTACATCAAGGACGGCGAGATCTTCCTGATCGGGGCCCAGATCACGCCGTTGATCCAGGCCTCCACCCACGTGGTGGCCAACGACCGCCGCGAGCGCAAGCTGCTGCTCCACCGCAGCGAGATCGACAAGCTGGTCGGCAAGGTCGAACGTGACGGCTACACCATCGTGCCCACCGCGATGTACTGGAGCAAGAACAAGATCAAGCTGGAAGTGGCGCTGGCCAAGGGCAAGCAGACCCACGACAAGCGCGATGCCGAAAAGGACCGCGACTGGGCCCGCGAGAAGCAGCGCACCATGCGCCGCCACAACCGCGACGCCTGACCACGCTGCCGGCTGCCCGGAACACCGCCGCGCGCCACACCCCCGGAGCGCCAGCCCCTGCCTGGCTGCTCTGGCCGGCCGCCAATGTCACAATCCCCCCAATACCCGCCCGGAGCATCGCGTGACCCAGGAAACCCCCCAGCCGACCCCCGCGAACGCTGATCCCCTCGCCGAGCTCCAGGCCGACATCGCCGCCTACGAGACCATCTTCGGCGAGCTGACCCGCGCCATGGACCCGGCTGCCCTGCTCAAGGTCCTGACCTACCTGCAGCGCAACGCCAAGCGCGACGCCTCCGAGAACCAGACCTACGATTCCCTGGCGCACCGCCGCCTGGTGGCCCGGATCGAGGCCCTGATGGCGCGGGCCGAACCCGAGGCCCGCAAGCAGGCCATGACCCAGCGCAACGCCCAGAACCACGAGCGCAAGGTGCGGGCCAAGCACCAGGCCGACAGCAAGCGCCAGCGTGAAGGCAGGTAAATCCGACAGGGCCGTGACGTTTTCAGGTGACTGTTCAGCTGAATCGGAGTAGCATCGGCCCTATCAAGTAACGTCTGGTTCGCCAGGCGCCTTGCAGTTCTTGAAGAAACCGGGGGTGCATTGGTTTCGACGGGGGTTGTGAAGTCACTTGGTGCATGCCGAGGGGGCAGCTTTCCTCGTAAATCCAGCCGCAAAACTCTAGTTGCCAACGACGACAACTACGCTCCGGTCGCTCTCGCAGCCTAAAAGCTGTTTGAGTTACCTTCTGCCGACTTAGGCGGAGCCCCGAACCCACTTGTGTCCATGCTCGTCGGTGTAGGGTCATTATCATGGAATCGGTTGTGATGGCTGCCTGTCAGTCGCGACCTAACCTGAAGCAGGCTGATCCTGGGGTGCGTTTCGCACACCGTACTGCCACAGGACGACACCAAACGGTGAGCTAAGCATGTAGAACTGGGGATGGAGTGCCTTCGGACGGCGGTTCAATTCCGCCCACCTCCACCAACGCAGGGTCTGAAAGGACCCAGAGAAGCCGGGAGATCCTGATGGAATGGGACTCTCGGCTTTTTTTTGTCCGCAGCGTAAGAGAGTTGCGCTGCAGCCTGTGGCCTGCGTCGCCATCCAACGGGCCGCCGAAGATTCATAACCAAGCCCTGTCTACAAACGCCGGGAGGCAGGAGGCCGTCGCGCAGAGCGACGACCTCCTGCAACCGGTTTACTGACAGACGAATTCCTGCGCCGAGTCGATCATGTTCACGTCGAGCTCCTCATAGGCGATCTCGACGGTTTCCATAAGGGAAAAATAGAGCACTGCGCGCTCGCCGACATTACAGGGGGCCGGCAGATCACCGCGAGCAGGCACAGCGCGGCTGCGGTGAGAGGTCTAAATCCTTTCAACATGACTATCATCCTCTGAAGTGGCGTAGTGCACGCATCATGCGCGCCGCCTGAGTCAATCCAGCCTGTCATGTCGCAAATAAGACGTGCTCGGCAGTTTGAGCTTCGGAGCCCTCCGTCCGTCGGGTGCAGGCCGCCCTCCCCCGCTGACTACGGCAACGTGAACTTCCGCGCCATCCGCGTCGGCCACAGCGAGGTGAACTGCGCGCCGCCGACCAGGCGGTAGGCGGCGGACACGCTGTGCATCACGCCCATGCGTTCCAGCACGTCCTTGGCCTTGCGAAAGGTCGGGCGCGGGTCCGCGGTTCCCATGAAGAGGTTGATCTCTTTCGCGCTCACATCGTAGCCGTCCAGTTTCGCCGCGCTGCCCAGCGCCGCGCCCAGGTCCGCCTCCAAGGTCGCCAGGAAGGCCTCGTCGTCCAGCGACTTCCGCCAGAATTTGATGATCAGCTCGTATTCCATGGGTCGTGCGGCCAGTGATGGGGGACTGCCCAGAGTACGCTACCGCACCTTCCACAGGTCAGCGGCGTAGTAGCGCCACACGCCGGGCAGCAGATACATTCCCGCCACGATGAGGACTACGGCCACCCACATCGTGAAGATCCCGGCCATCAGCACGCCGGCGAAGAATGTCGCCACCGCAATCAGAAAGGCGACCGCTTCGACCCAGAAAGGCAGCCGCAGCACGGCGGAACAGAACGGGCATTGCCCCTCCCAGGGCGTGGTTGGATTGTGGCGGCTGAAGGTCGAGCACATCTCCAGGTAACTCACGTCGAAAAAGCGCCTGCAATGCAGGCACTGTACGCGGACCGCCATGGTGTCCTCCCTCCGCCCTCCTGGCGGCCTCGTGGATGCTTATACGCGGACTTGCCGGCCTGTTCCACTGCCAGCACTCACGTTCTGATCACCCGTAGTGGTCGGCGTAGGGGTGAGACCCGACACCCCACCCTTCCGGAGCGCGAGCGCTGCCCACCTGCCGGCATCCTCCATCCCGCAATGATCTCGATGAGTGCCGCCTCTCTCTTAGTCAGCTTCCATTCGCGTTGTCGATTGCAGCGCGCAAGGCGGTACGTAGGATCGGCGCCCTTCCGCGCCCCCTGCGCCTGTCGTGATGCCGTTGCCTGTGCCCAAGATGTCCCGTTGCCCGACGCTGCCCATTGTTTCCCCCGCTCCGCTTCAGTACACCGCTCCAACCTCGATGCGCGCGCATCCGGCTGCAACGCCAGAGCAGGTACACAACCGCGTGCAGGCACGGCCACTCCTGCACGTGCCGCTTATGGACGTGCCGCGCGCGCGGCTGCTGGCATTGGCCGACGACCTCGCGCGGGGGCCGATCGACACCGCGGTGCTGCACGCCCTGCTCGAGGGTGGGCTGCCCGGCACCCCGTTGGGCACCGCACTGTCGGAGTGGCTCGCCGCACGGTGCGCGCTGCCGGCCTGCAGCCACGACGAGGCGGCGGCCTGGCGCTGCGTGCTGCAGTGCGCCCTGCACCTGCCGCAGGCGCAATGGGAGGTGGAATGCATGCCCGAACGGCCCCGCCTGCACGCCGCCACCGCCGCCCGCGATCCGCTGCTGCACTGCCTGCGCGACGCACTGTACCGTCCGCTGGAGATCGCGCCGGGCGCGTGGCAGTCACAGCTGGCAGCGCAGCGTGGGCAGCAGGCAGACACCGATGCGCGGCAACTTGCGCGGCAGCAACAGCGCGCGCGGTTCCTCGGCCAGGACACGCCCGCGCGCCATGCATCCATGGCCGCGCATCTCGCGCAGCTCGCGCCGGACGCATCGCCGCAGACCCTGCAGCGGGCGCTGCGCTGCATCCGCCAGCACGAGCAGCGCGATGCAGGGCTGCTCGACCTGCGGGCGGGACTGCCGGTGGTGTTCTCCGAGGCGCGCGATGCCGCCTCGATGGCGGCGATCCGGCAACGCCTCACCGCCTTGCAGCGCGGGACGGCCGAGCGGCAGTCCACGGCACCGGCAGCGCCTTCCGCCCTCGCCGTGGCATTGCTGGACGTCGCGCGCGAGGCCAGCGTTGATCTGCCTGCCGCCGTCCAGCCGGTGGGCCGCTACGACAGCGTCGCGCGCGCGCTGGTCAGCCTGCTCAGCGCGCCGTTGCAGCTGCCGCAGGTGGTGAAGACCGGCTTCGACCTCAGCTTTGCGGCCGCCTCCGGTGCCGCCCTGCTGGGCGGCACGGCGCTGCCGCGACCCGACGCCGTGGCGAACGCGGCGCAGCCGCTCGGGCAAGGCGGCGCGTGGGCCGGTCCCGTCGATGCCGTCGCATGCACACCGCTCGCGGGCCACCCGCCGCTGGCCGACCATGGCCGCACGCTGCTGGGCCGCCAGCTCCCCGGCACCGCCGTTGCCGTGCCCGGGCAGTGCTGGGAGCAGCGGCATCGGGTGCCCGGAATGCTGCGCGAGCAGGCCGCCGCCATCGGCGACTTCCTGGCGGCGCAGCCGAGCGGGCCGGCGGCCGCGAGGGTGGCGGAAAACCCGCGTCCGGCATCGCTCGACCTGGCGCGGTGGCAACAAGCGGCGGTCGCCCCGCGCGCCGCAGCAGGCGCGTTGACCGACCTGGGCATTCCCGTGTCGAGTGCTTCCCCGTCCGCGGGGGTGTTCAACGGCGCCGCCGCGCAGGCGATGGTGCCGGTCCACGGCGGGCTGCCGCTGCCGCTGCTGGCGCCCCTGATCGAACGCCTCGCCCCCGGCGACTGGTGGGACACGCTGGACTGGCAGGTTCCGCGTACGCCTGGCGGCCTGCATGCGGCGGTCACCGATGCCTTCGCGCAGGCCGGACTGGACCTGCAGCATCGCGCCCCCGACCCGGACGCGCTTGCGGCCTTCTTCGATTCGGCCCCGCTGCGCGCGTGGTACGCCGCGTTGCAGCGCCTGCCGATGCTGCCCGATGATGCGCGGCGCGACCTGGCCGACGGCGGCAGCCTGGCGCGCGCGTATGCCTTCACCCGGATGCTGCAGCTGCTCACCCACACGGCGCGTGCCACCGGCGAACGGCGCGCACTGCATGGCCTGGCCCGTATCGGGCGTGCGACCGCGACATTCCTGCAGGCGCAGGAACCGGACGTCGTCGCCGACGCGCAGGCGCATTTCGATGCGGTGGCCTGGACCACCGACACCGTGGCCGGCCGACTGGCAGTACCGCTGACGGGGGCGCAGCTGCAGGCGCACCGCACGCGCATGCACGAGGCTTACGGCTGGCCCCTGCCACATGGCGCCAGCGTGGCCGACATGCGTGCCTGGCTGGTCCAGGCACGGCCTGCGCTGCTGGACGAGACCGGCTTCAACCTGCTCGACCGTGCCGACACACTGCTGGCCGACCTGCTGGTCACGCTGCGCCGGGACCTGGATCCGCTGCGCTTCGGCGCAGGCTGGGACTGGCGCGCCAAGCCGCCCACCCAGGCCGACTGGCGCGATCACCTGGAGCGCAGGGCCGCCGTCGCCGGCACGCACTGGGTGACCGAGCTGGGCGCGCTGTTCCACCACCTGGCCGCGTCGCTGGCGCGTTATGAAGACCTGGAACCGGCGCTGCCGTCGGTGATCGACCCCCGACGCAACAACCTGCGCGTGCTCACCGGTGCGCTGATCGCACCGGTGCTGCAGCTGTATGCGGGCGTGGACCTGCCCATGACAGAGGCCGACCCGTGGTACCGGGCGGCGTACCCTGCCTTCTCCGACTTTTTCGCATGGACCGGCGGCGCGCGCGCGTCGGGCGCGCTGGACCGGCTGGACGCCCTGGATCTGGCCAACACCCCCGAACGCATCCGTCCGCTGCTGCGCCCGATGACCGTCACCCTGCCCTTGCCGGCCGCCGTGCTGCAGCACCTGCTGGGACGCGACCGCATCGCCGACGACCCGGAGCAACAGGCGCGCGACCTGCTGCGCCTGCAGCGCGGGCGCGACAGTCACCAGCTGATCGCAGACCTGCTGGACATCGACGTGGACGCGGTCAGTCCGGAACTGGTGCATGGCTTCTACCGGCAGCTGGCCGCAGCGCCCGGCGCGGAGGCACTGGGCAGCTGGCGCGACACCTTCCAGCGCGGCTCGACCTGGCCTCTGTCGCCGGCGGAGTGGCTGACCCTGCTGCCGCAGGACGCGCTGGCGGCGCTGTGGCGCGCGCCAGGCATGCGCAGCAACCGCGACGGCGTGGTCCACGCCGTACGGCATGCCCTCGCCAGCATGACCGACGCCCGCGCAGCGGCGCCCCTGCCGACGCTGTGGACGCGGATCATGGATGCACCACAGGCCCTGGACCGGTGGTGCGCCAGCCCCGACGCCCAGCGCACGATCTGGCAGCACCTGCTGCGCTCGGTCGCCGGCCGCAACGCCGGCTCACGCCTGGACCGCGAGGCCCCGCTGTCGGCCAGCACCTGCGCCGCCCTGCTCGCCGGCTCGGCCGAAGCGCAGCTGGTGGCCGCGGGGGCAGCGCTGGCGGTGGCCAGCGACCCGGCCGTGGACGGCGCCCCGGTGCTCTCGCTGGCCATCGACCTCAGGGCACGCCATCCGGCGCTGAGCGTCGACGAAGCGCTCGCATTCGCCGTGGCACTGCTGCCACCGGCGCTGCGCGGGGAGCCGCCCGCGCGCGCCGCGCTGGCGTTCCCGCTGCTGCTCGACAGCGCGGACATTGTCGGCACCAACGACGCGGAAACGTGGGCGCTGCCCGGATTCGAGGTCTTCGCCACGCCGCACGACGCAACTGCCCCATCCGCCGAGCCGGCGCCGTTGCCCGCCGTGGACGACCTGCTCGAACGGTTCGGGCTGTCGCTGCTGCATCCTGCCGCGCAGGACAGCAGCGATGCAGCGCCGCTGGCGGCCGCCGATGCCTGGGCACTGATGTCGCGCACGCGCCAGTTCGCTGCGCTGTGCCGGCCGTTGCTGGCCGATGCCGACTGGCTGGGCGGTGATGGCCCGGCGCAGGTGTCCACGCGCGGCGCGCAGACCCTGCTGGCGCAGCGGATGCTGGAGAATTACATCGGCCGTACCCGGATCGACGCGCTGCGCGAACGCTTCGCCGCACCGGCGGTGGTGGATGTGCCGTTCCACCAGCTTGCCCACGAACTGCGCGCTGCCGTGCTGGACCGCAACAGCGACGCGTCGCCGGCGGCACTGGAGGTGCTGTACTGGCTGCTGACCAGCGAGCTGGGACAACCGGCGTTGCAGGTGGAGGGGGTTCCGGAATGGCTCAGCTATGGTCGCTCGCTGCAGAGCGTGGCGCTGCGGCACGGCGCCACGCTGCTGGATGGCATGCAGCCCGGCGCCTGCAGCCGGGTCGGCTTCGCGGCCGTCTGCGCGCTGTCCGCGCAACTGGCGATGCCCGCGCACACGCCCGGCGAGCACGACGATCTGCACGCGGAGTGGGCACGTGCACTGGTGCCTGCGGCGCTGGGCTATGCGGTGGCGCATACGGGCGCAGGCAACGGCACCCGGCTGGATGCCGCCACCGGGCAACGGCTGGCCGACGCGCTGGACCGGCTGCAGGCCGACCAGGGCGCGCACGCGCTGCATGTACAGCAGCTGGCCAGCCCATCGCCCCGGCGCAGGGACATTGCCGCGCGGATCCTCCGCGAAGCGGGCGTCGATGAGGCGCTGTGGTCGCAACGCCCGGCCGACATCGGCGAGGACTACCTGGCCCGGCACGGCATCGTGCCCTCGCGCCTGATCGCCTTCGAGCGGCATCTGTACGAACTGGTCAAACCGGACGCCGCAGGCATGCGCGCGTCCGACGATGCGCGTGAACGCGCGATGGTCACCGCCGACGACAGCCTGCAGGCGCTGGTGATGGCCGACGCCTGGGTGTCGACCCGCGCACCGACCACCGCCAGCCGTTTCGACAGCGCCTGCGAGGTCTGGCAGCACACGGTGGAAACCGGTCTGGCCGGTCTGATCCGCACCGCCCTGGATGGCCTGCCGAGCGCCGACCGTGAGCTGATCGAACGCGCCGCGTGCACGCCCCTGCGCGTGCGCTGCGACGCGCGCGTGGCCGACCAGGGCCTGCTGCTGCGCTGCCAGCCGACGGCGCCCGGCGCCGGGACGGCGTACTACGAAATCGTTCCCCAGGCCGGGATGGCGCGGCGGGTGTGGCGGGACCGTACACTCGGCGACCTGGTCGACTTCGACGGCCTGGTGAGCGGTGCGGTGCAGGGTCACCGCGACGGCAACCAGCTTGCCCCGCTGACCGGCCTGACGCTCACGCCGTACGGCGCAACGGTCTCCGGAAACGGCGAAGGCACGATGGCGCGCCTTGCCACGGCCGCGGCGACGCAGTTCTGGCAGGCACGGTTCGAACAGACCCGCGCGGACGAGCTGGCCCAGCTGACCGGACTGGAACAGCTGCACCAGCGCGAACTGCATCAGCTCAATGCTGTCGCCGAGTTCCTCGTGCCGCTGTACACCTGCGTCGAGAAGCTCCAGGCAGGCGAGGTCTCGGCGGGTACGGCCATCGACTGCGGGATGGGTATCGCGTCCATTGCCGCGCCCGCGGTCGACTTCCTGTCCAGCACGGTCAAGCTCGTGGTCACCGCCGGCGAACGCAGCATCCAATCGGTTGCCGCCGACGCCGGCGCCGCACTGCAGACGCTGGCGGCCTCGCTGGTGATGGCGGGCGGCGCGGGTACGGTGCGCAACGTGGCCAATGCCGCAGGATGGGTCGGCGGGCATGCCCTGGAAAGCGCGCTGCACGGGGCCGCGTGGTTGAAGCAGGTGCTGCGCGGCAGCCCGGCGCTGGAACGCTCGGCGCTGGCGCTGGAACAGGCGGCGGCCCGCGGCGCGACGCCCGCGGCCGCACTGCAGGAACACCGTGTACGGGCACCCACGCTGGCCGAGGCGCGGTTGCAGGACGGCGCTACGGTGCTGGCCGTGGCCCGTGGAACGGCGTGGCACCGCTACGATGTGTACAGCGGACAGCCTTACGGACCGGCGCTGGAGGCGTTCACGCTGGACCATGACCTGCCGCCCGTCCTTCCCGCGCGGCGTACCGGGAGCGGGCTGCAGATCGCCATCGGCGACACGCCGGCGCAGTTCCTGGATCACGGCCACGACGACTGGGAGGTGGTGATCCGCGACCAGCACTACCGGCTCAACCCGGCCGGCGATGCATTCGAACGGGTCGCCACGCCGGCCGGGCGCGAGCCGGCCGGCCAATGGCGCGAACTGCCGGCACGCTGCCGACCGCGCCGATCACTGGAGGCCATTCCCTGCGTACGCCAGTCGCGGCTGCGGTTCACGCCCGACGCAGCGAAAGACCTGGACGTCGACGCGCTGCCGGATGCACGCGTCGACGCCATCGCAGCCGCTACCCGCGAGTTCACCCTGGATCTGGGTCGGGTGGATCCGGACAGCGGCACACCGCTTCGTCTAGCAGTACACCAGGGCCGGATCTGCGCGTGGACGCCGGGTGCCGCCGCTGCGCCGCCCAGACTGGTTCCCATCACCGCCGCGCAGCTGCAGGCGCTGGGACTGCCCGAGCGCGTGGCGTACCCCGACACGCTGGAGGCAACGCTGGCACCCGAGCCACGCTTCGGCCTGCGCGGGGCGCCCACCGACGAACGCATCACCCGGCTGCAGCACATGCTGCCGGTGGTGGATGTGGGCGCGCTGCTTCCGGCGGTGGCCGACGCCCGCCGCGTGCGCGCGCTCCGGCTGGAATCGCCGTTCCTGCGTGGGCTGTGCATCGAACCCGATGACGGCGTGATCTACCGGGCCGCGCTGCCCGAAGACGGTGGCGGCGGTGCCACGCTGCAGTTCACCCGCATGGACCCCGAGCGCGATGCCGCGGCCCTCAATACCTACCTGCGCGCGGCCGAAGGCCATCGCATGAACCTGCTGCGTCCGTACCTGGAGCAGGACCGCGAGAACATCGCGCGGCTGGCCTACAGTTACCTGCGGCCCGGCCTGGACGCAGAACAACTGGCGCGTTTCCCGACCTACGAGGCCTACGTGGCGTACTTCGCCGCACGCGGTCGCCCGGACGTGCTCAAGCGGTACGCGGACAGCGTGCTCACCGGTGCACGCGAACAACGCGGCTTCGTGCAGATCGCACGCCGTCGCATTCCCGACTGGCAGGCGCTTGCCAGCAGCTCCGACGCAGAACGATCCGAAAGCGCCACCATCCTCAATGCCCTGCTGCCGGCGACTGGCGGCAAGGGCAGCTGGACCGCCGTGGATGCTGCGATGCTGGCCCGGCCCGACGCCGGCAAGCAGATCCTGGAGCACCTCAAGGGCGGCAACCTTGCGTATGTCGAGATCGTGGACCGCGACGGCACCCGGACGATCTATCACGCGATCTCCGGCGGAAAACGCACCCGGGGTGTCCAGGGGCGCCCGGACGCACTACTTCCCGACGGCACCCGCATGGTCGACGCACGCAAGGCGATGCAGGGAGTCGAACCGCTGCCCACCATCACCAGCCTGCCCGTGCTGCGCCATGCGGGCGACCTGCGCGAACTGCAATTCAGCCGCGCCCTGGATTCGGAGCGGCTGATCCTCAGCCGCCTGGGCGCACACCCGCAGGCCGTCCTGTTCCGGCTGGTGTCCGTGCTCGACATGTGCCCCTCGTGCGGCGGGGTCGTCCTGCAGATGGCCCGCAACCAGTTCCCCGACGCCACGTTCTCGGTGCGTTACCTGCTGGATTACGGCACCACGGCCGCGTCCATGACGGCGCAGGAACCGGCCGCCGCGGCCGCGCTGGTGCCCGATCCCGACCTGGTGACCTACTTCCAGCAGTGGCGGCGCGAGCGCGGCATACCCTGAACACCCCTGCGGCTGTACGCGACGCCGTTGCTGGGCCATGCTGGGCCCGGTGGCGGCATCCGCCGCGCCATCACGTAACCGCGCCCGAGGCCTGCATGGATTTCCTCAAGCTGCTGCGTTCGCTCGAAGAGTTCCTGTACGAGCTCTGCACCTGGTTCCTGTTCTTCCCGCGCACGCTGTACCGGGTGATCGTCCACCCGCGGCGGATGGCCCAGTACGTGAACACCGAACTGACCCAGAAGCTGGAGCGCCAGTTCGACGATGCGATCAGCCCGCCGATGTTCCTGATGCTGGCGGTGCTGGTGGCGCACGGGGTGGAGCTGGTGCTGCACCAGACCACCGTGGGCACCAACGCGCTGTCCCGCACGCTGTTCGGCAACGAGGAATCGCTGCTGCTGTACCGCTCGATCACCTTCGCGATCTGGCCGCTGGTGGCCACCGTGCACCTGCTGCGCCGCAAGCGCGTGCCGATGACCCGCGAATCGCTGCGCCGCCCGTTCTTCATGCAGTGCTACCTCACCGCGCCGTTCGCGGTGGCGCTGTCCACCAGCATGGTGTTCGTGCGCCTGCCCGGCGAGCTGTCCACCACGCTGGGGGCGATCACCGGCGTGCTGTCGGCCGCTTGGTACCTGATGGTCCAGACCGGCTGGCTGAAGGTCGGGCTGCAGCGCTCGTGGCTGAACTCGGCGCTGTCGGCGCTGTGGGTGTTCGCGCTGGGATCGGCGATCAACCTGGCGGTCGGGATCGTGCTGCTGGGCAGCTGAGCCGCTGCCCGCCACTGCCGCCAACGTCCGCATAGTCGGGCCCGGTCATTCCGTGGCACCCTCTGCAAACGTTTTCACGGAATGGAGGGATTCCCATGCTGTCTGCTTTTCGTCGTCCGGCCCTGCTGGCCCTGATCGCGCTGGCGCTGCCGCTCGGCTCCGCCCTGGCCAAGGCCCCCGAGCCGCTGCGGGTGATGTCGTTCAACGTCCGCACCCCGGTGGACACCGAACCCAACAAGCGCTGGGAGGACCGTCGCGATGCGATGGTGGCGCTGCTGCGTGAGCAGCACCCGGTGGTGTTCGGCACCCAGGAGCTGAAAACCAACCAGGCCGACTACCTGGTGCAGCACCTGCCAGGCTACCGCTGGTTCGGCGAACCGCGCGGCCCCGGCGACAATGAGGAACACATGGGCGTGTTCTACGACAGCGCCGCGTTGAAGGTCGTCGAATCCGGCAACTTCTGGCTGTCCGACACGCCCGAGGTCGCCGGCAGCATCACCTGGGGCAACCTGATGCCGCGCATGGTCACCTGGGCGCTGTTCCAGCGGCAGGCCGACGGCAGGCAGTTCTACCTGTACAACACCCACCTGCCCTACCGCGACGAAGATGAGCCGCGCCGCGTCCTCGGCGCCAAGCTGATCGCCAAGCGCCTGGCTGCGTTGCCCAAGGACATCCCGGTGGTGGTCACCGGTGATTTCAACAGCGAACCGGGCAGCGGAACGTACGCGACCTTCACCCAGGCGCTGGGCGATGCGCGCAAGCTGGCCAGACAGGTCGACGGCCCGCGTCTGACCTTCCAGAACTTCAGCGACACCCCGACCGCCGAGATCGACTGGATCCTGGTGCGGGGTTTCGGCGTGAACCGCTTCCAGACCCTGGACCAGAAGCCCGGCGGCGTGGTGCCGTCGGACCACTACCCGGTCCAGGCCGAGCTGACCTTCCCGGACCGCGCGGCCCGGTAACGGCCGTCACCCGCCTGCGCTGGCCCGCCGCCTTCAACCGCGCGGCGACCGGCGCAGGCCATCCAGCGCCTGGCACAGGGCCTGGTGCTGCTCGCGCGCCTGGCAGATCCGGGCGCTGATGGCCAGGAACACGCCCACCGCGACCACGCCGATACCGAGCAGCCCATCGGGCAGCCGGGCAAAGCCCAGGCTGACCGCCAACGCGGCCACCACCAGCAGCACGATCACGCTGGCCGACAGGCCCGCGTTCGTCGCAGCGCGCTCTTCCCTGGCCGCCCGCGGCGGCTTCCAGCACTTCCGTTGCATTGCACATCTCCCGGACAGGCGGTGTTTTTAGCACCGCCCCGGTCCGACCCGGCAGAGGCAAAGCCGTCAGCGCGGGGTTTCCCGGTACGCCATGGAGGCGAACCGCTACAAAGTGTGCAGGGGGCGACGCTTGCCGTCCCCTGCATCGGGTTACCGCATCGTGCCGGCCACCGCCGGCGGGGTCGCGTCCTGCTGCTGCCCCCACCCGCCCAGCGCCTTGTACACCCCGACCACGCTGACGTTGACCGTGGATTCGGCTGCCGCCAGGGCATCATCGGCAGCCAGCTGGGTGCGCTGCGCATCGAGCAGGGTCAGGAAGTCTTCCGACCCCTCCCGGTAGCGGATCTGCGCCAGCTGCTCGGCACGTCGCGCGGCCTGCGCCTGTTCGGCGACGATGCCCAGCCGCGCCTGCTGCTTGGCGTAGCGGGTCAACGCGTTCTCGGTATCTTCCAGCGCCAGCAGTACCGCCTTCTCGTACTCGGCGGCGGCGCCGTCAGCCTGCGCCTTGCTGGCGCGCAGCCGGGCCTTGACCGTGCCGAAGTCGAACGCGGCCCAGCTGATCGACGGGGTCACCGACCAGGCCTTGTTGTTGCCGTTGACCAACCCGCTGGCATCGCCGGACAGGAACCCGACGAAGCCGCTCAGGCTGATCCGCGGGAACAGATCGGCCGTGGCCACGCCCACCCGCGCGGTGGCGGCCGCCAGTCGACGCTCGGCCACGCGCACATCGGCACGCTGGCGCAGCAGGTCGGTGGTGTCGCCCAGCGGCAACGCCTTGGCGTACGGCGGCACCTCGCGCGGTGCCAGCAGCGCGTCCAGCGCATCCGGGCGCTGCCCCAGCAGCACCGCCAGGCGGTGCCGCGACTGCACTTCGGCCACTTCCAGCAACGGAATGTCCGCCTCGATCGCCTTCAGCCGTGCGCGGCTGCTCTGCACGTCCAGCTCGCTGCCCGCGCCCAGGTTCCACCGCGCCTCGGTGAGCTTCTGGGTGTCGCGCAGGTTGACCAGGGTGCGCTCGGCCACGTCGATCCGCTTCTGCGTACCCCGCAGCTCAAAGTAGTTGCGCGCCACTTCGGCGGCCACCGTCACCTGTGCATCGGCGAGGTTGTCCTGCTCGGCACCGAGGTCGGCACGCGCCGCTTCAGCGGCACGGCGCTGGCGGCCGAACAGGTCCAGTTCCCAGCCCGCATCGAAGCCGAGCTGGTAGGTTTCGCTGAAGACGCGCTCGCCGCCGGCGGTCAGGTCCGGCTGCTTGCTTCGATCGTATGCGCCCCCGGCGGTGACGTGCGGCAGCTGGTCCAGGCGCTGTTCGACGAACACCGCGCGGGCTTCGCGCACCCGGGCCATGGCGATGCGCAGGTCGAGGTTGTCGCCCAGCGCGTCGTGCACCAGTTGTTCCAGCACCGGATCATCGAACTGCGCCCACCAGCTGGCCACCGGCGACGTGGTGCTGAAGACCGGCGCGGCCGCGCCCTGCAGGACCACCGGCTGCGCCGGCGGTGCCTGGTAGTTGGGGCCGACGCTGACGCAGCCGGCCAGCAGCGCGCTGGCAACGGCCGCGGTCAACACACGGATCACCATGGCAGCACCTCGCCCAGGTAGGTGAAGCTGCCGTTCGGGCCATCGGCCCCGATCAGCGCCATGCCCACGCTCGAGCGGGCGCCGTCGGCGATTTCGATCTCGCCTTCGCCCCGGTTCATGTCGGTCTTCACGTAGCCCGGGTGCACGGTGTTGACCTTGGTGGTGCTGTCACGAAGCTCGTAGGCCAGCTGCACGGTCCAGGCATTCACGGCGCTCTTGGAGGCGTTGTAGGCCGGCACCGCGAAGCCGTAGATCGGCGAACCCGGCTGGCTGTGCAGGGTCAGCGAGCCGAGGATGCTGGACACGTTGACGATGCGCCCGGCCGGCGATGCCTTGATCAGCGGCAGGAAGGCCTGGGTCACTGCGATCACCGCGAACACGTTGGTATCGAAGGTGTCGCGCCAGGTCTGCAGGGTCTGTGCCGACGGCAGCAGCGCGGGGTCGTCGAGCAGGATGCCGGCGTTGTTGACCAGGATGTCGAGCCGGCCATGGCGGTCGGTGATCTCCTGCACGGCGGCGGCGATGCTGGCGGCATCACCGACGTCCAGCTGGATCGCCTCCACCGGCAGGCCTTCGGCCTGCAGCTTGAGCGCCTCGGCCACGGCAACGTCGCGCTTGCGGCCGGCCAGCAGCGTGTGCACGCCGGCCTGGGCCAGCTGGCGGACGGTTTCCAGGCCGATGCCACGGGTGGCACCGGTGACCAGGGCGATCTTGGAAGTAGCGGTATTCATGGGTGATTCCTCGTAGGGGGTCGGGATCAGTGATGCAGGGTGGATTCGCCGTGGGCGACCAGCTTGCCGCCGCCGTTGCGGCTGACGAACGTGCGCAGCGCCACGTAGAACACCGGGGTCAGGAACAGGCCGAACAGGGTCACGCCGAGCATGCCGGCAAACACGGTGATGCCGGTCACCGAACGCACTTCCGCACCGGCGCCGTGCGACAGCACCAGCGGGATGGTGCCGGCGATGAACGCGATGGAGGTCATCACGATCGGACGCAGGCGCAGGCGGCAGGCTTCCAGCGCGGCCTCCACGATCCCCTTGCCGCCCATTTCCAGCTCGCGGGCGAATTCGACGATCAGGATCGCGTTCTTGCATGCCAGTCCCATCAGCACCACCAGGCCGACCTGCACGAACACGTTGTTGTCACCGCCGGTCAACCATACGCCGAACAGGGCCGACAGCAGCGTCATCGGCACGATCAGGATCACCGCCAGCGGCAGCGACCAGCTCTCGTACAGTGCGGCCAGCACCAGGAACGCCAGCAGGATCGCCACCGGGAACACGATGAAGGCGGCCTTGCCCTGGGTGGCCTGCTGGTAGCTCAGGTCGGTCCACTCGGTGGTCATGCCCACCGGCAGGACCTTGGCGGCAATCTGGGTCAGGTTGTCCATGGCCTGGGCCGAGGACAACATGCGCGGGTCGGCTTCACCGGCCAGGTCGGCGGCCGGGTAGCCGTTGAAGCGCAGCACCGGGTCCGGGCCGTAGGTTTCCTTCACCGTTACCATCGAGCCGATCGGCACCATCTCACCCCGGTCATTGCGGGTGCGCAGCTTGCCGATGTCTTCGACGCTGTTGCGGAACTGGCCGTCGGCCTGGGCGATGACCTGCCAGGTACGCCCGAACTCGTTGAAGTCGTTGACGTAGGACGACCCCAGGTAGGTCTGCAGGGTGTCGAACAGCTCGGTCAGCTGCACGCCCTGGGCCTTGGCCTTGACCCGGTCCACTTCGGCGTCCAGCTGCGGCACGTTGGCCTGGTAACTGGTGATCGGGAACGCCATGCCCGGAGTCTGCGCCACCGCGCCCTGCATCTGGCTCACCGCCGTCTGCAACGCGCCATAGCCCAGGTTGCCACGGTCTTCGATGAACATCTGGTAGCCGTTGCCGTTGCCCAGGCCCAGGATCGGCGGCGGCATCAGGGCGAAGGCGAAGCCTTCCTGCAGCCCGGCGATCTTCTGGTTGATCTCGGCGTTGATCTCCGCGGCGGTGCGGCCATTGCGCTCGTTGAACGGCTTGAGCGGAATGAAGGCCACGCCGGTGTTGGGCGTGTTGGTGAACTGCAGCGCGTTCAGGCCCGGGAACGAAATGGTGTGCGCCACGCCGTCGGTTTCCTGGGCGATCTTGGCCACCTTGCGCAGCATTTCATCGGTCCGTGCGATGGACGAGCCTTCCGGCAGCTTCACGCCGGCGATCAGGTACAGCTTGTCCTGGGTCGGGATGAAGCCCGGCGGCACCAGCTTGAAGATGAAGCCGGTCCCCACCAGCAGCACCGCATACACCACGAACACCGCGCCGCGACGACCGAGGATCTTCGAGACGCTGCGCTCGTACTTCTCCGAACTGGACTTGAAGAAGCGGTTGAACGGACGGAAGATCCAGCCGAACAGGCGGTCGATGATGCGGGTGGGGCCATCCTTGGGCGCGTCATGCGGCTTGAGCAGGCGCGCGGCCAGGGCCGGGGACAGGGTCAGCGAATTGATCGCCGAGATCACCGTGGAGATCGCGATGGTCACCGCGAACTGCTTGTAGAACTGCCCGGTCACGCCGGACAGGAAGGCCATCGGCACGAACACCGCGCACAGCACCAGCGCGATCGCGACGATCGGGCCGGACACTTCCTTCATCGCCTGGTGCGCCGCCGCGGTGGGCGACAGCCCTTCCTCGATGTTGCGCTCCACGTTCTCCACCACCACGATCGCGTCGTCGACCACGATGCCGATCGCCAGCACCAGCCCGAACAGGCTCAGCGTATTGATCGAGAAGCCCAGCACGTACAACGCGGCGAAGGTACCGACGATGGAGACTGGCACGGCGATCAACGGAATGATCGAGGCGCGCCAGGTCTGCAGGAACAGGATCACCACCAGCACCACCAGCGCGATGGCTTCCAGCAGGGTGGAGACCACGGCCTTGATCGAGTCGCGCACGAAGATGGTGGTGTCGTACACCGCTTCGTACTTGACGTCGGCCGGGAAGTTCTTCTGCATCTCGTCCATGGTGCCGATCACCGCATCACGGATTTCCAGCGCATTGGCACCCGGCGCCTGGAAGATGCCGATGCCCACCGCGTTCTTGCCGCCCAGCTGCGAACGCAGGGTGTAGTCGCCCGCGCCCAGTTCGATCCGGGCCACGTCGGACAGCCGCACCACTTCGCCGTCGGTACCGGCCTTGAGCACGATGTCGCCGAATTCCTGCTCGCTGCGCAGGCGGCCCTGGGCATTGATCAGGGTCAGGAACTGGCTGTTGGGCATCGGCTCGGCACCGAGCTGACCGGCCGACACCTGCACGTTCTGTTCGCGCATGGCACGGACCACGTCGCTGGCGGTCAGGCCGCGCGCGGCCACCTTGTCCGGGTCCAGCCAGGCGCGCATGGCGTAGTCGCCACCGCCGAAGATCTGCGCATCGCCCACGCCGGGAATACGCGCCAGGGCGTCCTTGACGTGCAGGCGGGCGTAGTTGCGCAGGTACAGGGTGTCGTACTTGCCGTTGGGCGAGGTCAGGTGCACCACCATCAGGAAGGTGGGCGACTGCTTCTGCGTGGTCACGCCCTGGCGGCGCACGTCTTCGGGCAGGCGCGCCTGCGCCTGGGCCACGCGGTTCTGCACCTTCACCGCGGCGTCGTCCGGGTCGGTGCCCGGGCGGAAGGTCACGGTCATCTGCAGCACGCCGTCCGAGCCGGCCACCGACTTGAGGTACATCATGCCCTCGACGCCGTTGATCGCCTCTTCCAGCGGGGTGGCCACGGTTTCAGCGATCACCTTCGGGTTCGCACCCGGATACACGGTGCGCACCACCACCGACGGCGGCACCACCTCGGGGTACTCGCCGATCGGCAGGATCGGGATGGAGATCAGGCCGGCGGCGAAGATCACGATCGACAGCACCGCCGCGAAAATCGGCCTGTCGATGAAGAAACGGGAAAAGTCCATTAGGGGATTCCTGGGTTTTCACCAACGCCGGCGTGCAGCACCCCTGCCGCTGTCGAAGACGACAGCGGGAGCGGTGCCCCACGGGGCGTTGAAAGACAAGGTAGAGCCGACCGCTGGTCGGCTGCTCTTCAATTCAATGCAACAGGCGAAGCCGCCGCAGCCGGCTGCATCGCCACCACCTTGGCCTGCACCGGCATCCCCGGCATGAAGACCTTCTGCACGCCGTCGATGATCACCCGGTCGCCGGCGGCCAGGCCCTTCTGCACGATGCGCAGGCCCTCGGCGGTACGACCCAGCTGGATGTCGCGGCGCTGTGCCTTGCCGTCCTTGTCGACCACGTACACATACTTGCGGTCCTGGTCGGTCAGCACGGCCCTGTCGTCGATCAGCATGGCCTGGAACTGGCCGCTGCCCAGCAGCTGCACGCGCGCGAACAGACCCGGGGTGAAGGCACGGTCGGCGTTGTCCAGCAGCGCGCGCACGCGGATGGTGCCGGTGCTGCGGGTCACCTGGTTGTCCAGGAAATCGACCTTGCCTTCGTGCGGGAAGCCCTCTTCGCCCGACAGACCGACCTTGACCGGCAGGTCGCTGTCGCGCTCGCTCGGGCGCTCGCCCTTGCGCGCCATCTGCGCGTAACGCAGGAAGGTGCCTTCATCGGCGTCGAAGTACACGAACACCGTATCCAGCGAGACCAGCGTGGTCAGCACGCTGGCGCTGTCGCCGGCGGTGACCAGGTTGCCGGCGGTGACCATCGCGCGGCCGGCGCGGCCGTTGATCGGGGCACGCACCTTGGTGAACTCCAGGTTCAATGCCGCCGCATCCAGTGCGGCCTGCGCTGCCTGCACGCTGGCCCCGGCCTGGTCGGCCGCGGCACGGCGCTGCTCCCAGGTTTCGGTGGAGATCGCCTGCTGGTCGGACAGCTTCTTGGCGCGCTCGGACTCGCTGCGTGCCAGGGTGGACTGGGTGCGGGCGCGGGCCAGCTCGGCGCGGGCGCGGTCGTACTCGGCCTGGTAGCTGCGTGCGTCGATGGTGAAGAGCACATCGCCCTTCTTCACTTCGTCGCCTTCGACATAGTTCACCTTGTCGATGTAGCCGGACACGCGCGGACGCAGTTCGACGCTCTGCACCGCTTCGACGCGGCCGCTGAAGTCGTCCCACTGGCTGACCGGCTTGACCAGCACCGGCGCGGCACTGACCTGCGGCGGCGGCGGTGCGCCCGCCTCTTCAGCGTGGCCGCCACTGCAGGCGGCCAGCACGGCAGCAGCGAGAAGGGACACGCCGGCCATGGCCAGCCGTCGGGTAATGCGTGAGGAGGAGGAGGTGTGGGAGGTCATGGCATGCATCCGTACAGAGAGGGTGGTGAAACGAAATCGGGGCAACGGGGGCGAAGCGGTGGCGTAGCGTGGGACCTCAACCTTGGTAGAGGTCAAGCGGCACCGGCGGTGTTCCGCGAAAATGGCGGGGGCCATTCCTGGTTCAACAGCCCGCGCGGCAGTTCGGCATCGCGGGTGTCGCAGCGGACGATGGCGCGGTTGTCGGTACAGGTGTCCAGCAGCGAAACCAGGCGGCGCCCGACCAGCAATGCGCTTGGCCACTCGATGCAGGCATTGGCGGCGTTGCTGGGGGTGCACACCGGGTTGCTGACTTCCAGCATCTGCGCGCGCACGCCCAGCGCCTGCGCTTCCTGGTGCAGGACCTGCGCGTACATGCGCGTGGCCGACATGGTGATGGACGTTTCGCCATGCCCGGCCCACGCCTTGAAGCCCGCCGGCCCGCCGACCACCACATAACGGCGCGCGTAGGTGCCGCCCTGCAGCAGCGGCAACAGGTGGCGGCCGGCATGCACGTGCGGCATCACGTCGGCCTGCAGCGCCTGCAGCAGGGCATCGCCGCTGCGATCAATGACCCGGCCGCGGTTGTAAGGGCCGCCCATCGCATCGACCACCGCCCGCAGCGGGCGGCGGCGCAACGCGAGGCGCTCGGCCACGGTGCGTGCCGAGCCATCGTCAGCCAACGAGCCGAGCAGCGTTTCCAGGCCCGGTTCGTCGGCGAACTGCTCCTGCAGCGCGGAGAGCCGGCCCGGGTCGCGACCGACCACCAGGACCGGGCTGCCGGCCTCCAGCAGCGCGGCCACGATGCCCTGTCCGACGTTGCCGGTGCCGCCCAGCACCACAACTTCGGGGGCCAGCGTCCCACTCATGGGACTTTAACTCCCGTCGCCGGGATAATCCCAATTCGACCCAGTCGGCCGCCGTTGCGCGGGGCCAGGCGCAGGCTGCCGCCGCGTTGCAGGTTGGCGGGCGGGGTGAATTCGCGGAATGCCTTGCCGGAGAAGGCCGAGGGGCGCTTCTCAACGGTCAGGGCCAGGTCCAGCGAGGGGGTGCGGCCGGTCAGTACGCGGCCAAGAATGTTCTGCAACCACATGGTTGGCGTCCTCCAATTCGGGAATGGCGCCAGATTAGTCCTCGAACTCCCCCTTGATTAGTCCGAATTAAGGGGAATAATCGTCCCGTACCCGGCACAATCTTTCGGGCACCTCCTTTCACCCCCCGATTTGGATCCCGTCATGGCCCACGATCTCAACGACACGCTGATCTTCGTCAAGGTGGTCGAGCAAGGCAGCTTCATTGCGGCTGCCAACGCGCTCGGCCTGCCCAAGACCACCGTCAGCCGCAAGGTGCAGGAA
Source organism: Stenotrophomonas sp. NPDC077420 (assembly GCF_044543385.1). NCBI lineage: Bacteria > Pseudomonadati > Pseudomonadota > Gammaproteobacteria > Lysobacterales > Lysobacteraceae > Stenotrophomonas > Stenotrophomonas sp. NPDC077420. Next base: position 82,431 of record NZ_JBITVZ010000006.1, on the reverse strand, counting down.
CTGGAAACGCGCCTGGGCGCGCGGCTGCTGCACCGGACCACGCGCAGGCTGGGCCTGACCGAGGCCGGGTCGGTCTATCACGAGCACTGCCAGCGCATCGCGCGCGAACTGGAAGAGGCCGAAGGTGCCGTGAACCAGTTGCAGTCGGGCCCACGCGGCTGGCTGCGCTTCACCGTGCCCTACTCCATCGGCATCACCTGGATCGCGCCACTGCTTGGGCAGTTCCATGCGCAGTATCCGGAGATCCAGCTGGACATGCACCTGGGCAACGAGAAGCTGGACCTGATCGCCGGCGAGGCGGACCTTGCGCTGCGGGTGGGTGCGTTGCCCGACTCCAACCTGGTGGCGCGCAAGCTCGGCAGCCTGCGTACCCAGGTGTTCGCCAGCCCGGCCTACATCGAACGCTACGGCGAGCCGCTGCATCCGGATGAGCTGCAGTTCCACCGCATCCTGGCGATGCGCAAGGCGCGCAACCTCAACAACAACCGGTTCTTCTGGCAGCTGGGCGAGAACGGCGGCGACCTGCGCGACTTCCCGGTCAATCCGCTGCTGGTGGCCAACGATCCGTCTGCGCTCAACGGCGCGCTGGTATGTGGCGAAGGGTTGCTGCTTACCGGCGACGTGATGGCCAAGCCGTTCATCGAGTCGGGCATGGTGCGCCGCGTGCTGGCCGGCTGGACCGGGCCGGAGGTCGACTTCAACGCGGTGTTCGCCGGCGGCCGGCTGGTGTCGCCGAAGGTGCGCGCGTTCGTCGATTTCCTGGTGGAAAAGCTCAACTTCGACGCCAATTACATGCTGGCCCAGTGCCCGGCGGCGAAACTGGCCAAGCAGCAGCAGAAAGATGCGGAGGCGGAGCTGGAGGAGACCGGGAAGCGGATCCTGGAAACGGTGACCGCCTGATCGTCGCGGTGGTGCGCCAGCCGGAGTCGAAAGGTAGAGCCGGCGGGTAGAGCCGACCGGTAGAGCCGACTGTCAGTCGGCTACGCGCGAAGCGCGGCTTCCTGCATGCCGACGATGCACCGAACGGTGCAGCCGACTAACAGTCGGCTCTACAGAAAATGCCGCCCGATGGGGCGGCATTTTTGCAATAAAAGGCGCTTGCGCCTTTTATTGCTGCAACGGAACCACCCGGATTTCCACTCGGCGGTTCTTGGCGCGGCCGGCATCGGTGCTGTTGTCGGCGATGGGATAGGCCTTGCCTGCACCAAGGGTCTGGATGCGCGCGGTCTGCACGCCCTGAGCACTCAGGTAGGCCGCAACCGAATCTGCGCGATCCTTGGACAGTTTGTTATTGACCGCATCGCTGCCGATGCTGTCAGTGTGGCCAACGACTTCGATGATCGTCTGGTTGTATTCGGCCAAGGTCATTGCGACACCATTCAGCGAACCGTAGAACTCCGGCTTCAGCGTGGACTTGCCGAAGTCGAAGGTGATGCCATCGGGCAGGTTGAGCATAAGGTTGTCGCCATCACGCGATACGTCGATACCCGTGTTGGCAGTCCGCTCGCGCAGTGCCCGCTCCTGGCGATCCTGATACTGGCCCACGGCAGCACCACTAAGCGCGCCAATACCCGCACCGATCATCGCGTGTTGACGGCGCTCGGTGGCGCTGTTGCCACTGAGAAGCCCAGCCGCGACGCCCACCGCAGTGCCGATCAGCGCGTTGCGCCCGGTCTTGTTCTGTTGCTGCGTCGGGTTGCCGTACGGGTCGCTCTGCACGTACGAACCACCGGTGGCGCAGGCCGACAGGGCGGCAGCGGTCATCAGGGCCAGGGCCACGTTGCGGGGTGCGGATCGGATCATGTGTTTTCTCCTGAAGTGTCGGCGGTCGGCGTGCGAACGGCCAGAAGCATAAACACGCCGACGCGATGCCGGCATGATGAACACGCACGTATTCGGCATTTCATTCAGGTTTGCAGCCGTCAGCCGGTGCGGCGATACGCAGCCAGCGCGGCGTCACGTCCGGCGGCCAGGTCCACCAGCGGGACGGCTGGATACCCCGGCGCCAGCTCGGCCACCAGCGCGGGCGACTGCCACGGCGCGAACCGCGCCTTGACCGGCAACGGCGCCAGTTCGGGCACCCAGCGGGTGATGTAGCGCGCATGCGGATCGAACTTCTGCGACTGCGTGACCGGGTTGAAGATGCGGAAATACGGCGCCGCATCCGCGCCGGTGCCGGCCACCCATTGCCAGCCCATGGTGTTGTTGGCCAGGTCCGCATCCACCAGCGTGTCCCAGAACCAGCGCGCGCCGTGCAGCCAGTGCTGGCGCATGTGCTTGCACAGGAAGCTGGCCACGATCATCCGCACGCGGTTGTGCATGTAGCCGGTGGCCCACAGCTCGCGCAGCCCCGCATCGACGATCGGCACGCCGGTACGCCCCTGCTGCCACGCCTGCAGCTGTGTCGCATTCGGCTTGGCCCAGCTGAAGTTCGCAAACCGCGGGTTGAGGTTCTGTTCGGGGGTCTGCGGGAAGTGATGCAGCAGGTGGTAGGAAAACTCACGCCAGCCCAGCTCACGGATATAGCCATCGATGTCGCCATCGCGGCTGGCACTGCGTTCGGCTTCCAGCCGCCGCACGATCTGCCAAGGTGAGATTTCGCCGAAATGCAGGTGCGGCGACAGCAGCGACGTGCCTACCCGGTCAGGCAGGTCGCGCTGCTGGCGATAGCCATTCAATGCACCGTCAATGAACACCGACAGCGCTTCCTGCGCGCCGGTTTCGCCGGGTTGCCAGTGCTCCCAGAACTGCTTGTCCCAGTCCAGCGTCGGCGCCAGCCCCAAGGTGTTCAGTGCCACGCCTTCCGCAGCGTGCGCCGGCAGGGTCTGCGGCAGCCGGGTGGCCGCCGGAATGTTCATGCGGGTGAGCGCATTGCGCCAGAACGGAGTGAATACCTTGTACGGCCCGCCCTGCAGCGTGGCGATATCCCATGGCTCGAACATCAGGCTGCCGTTGCAGCTGCTGGCGTCGATGCCCTGCTCGCGCAGTTCACGCTTGATGCGTGCGTCGCGCGGTTGCGTGGCCGGCTCATACTTGCGGTTCCAGTACACCGCTTCGGCGCCGGTATCGGCAATCAAGGCCCGCAGTTCGGCGAGGCTGTCACCCGCGCGCAGCACCAGTGCCGAACCGCGCCCGCGCAGGTCGGCATCCAATGCGGCCAGCGAACGGTGCAGCCAGGTATCGGACGCCGCGCCCGGTGCCCACCCGCCTTCTTCGTGCGGCGCATGGATGTAGACCGGCACGGGGACATGCCCGGCATCGAGGGCGGCCTGCAGTGCCGGATTGTCCTGAAGCCGCAGATCGCGGCGAAACCAGACCAGAGCTGCCGACACGCGTACCGCCTTTGGTTGAGAGAGGCCACATGATAGCCAGCGCAGGTGAAGGCAGTGCACGCGATCTTCGCGTGACCGCCATGCAGCCTGCACCGCTCCTGCACGGCGTACCGGACAAGGTGGACACCTGCCAAGCCGGACCCAGCCAAGGCAACAGTAAGGGGTGGCCGGCACCCTGCCCATCTGCCGGAACCACTCCCATGACGCCGCTCCTTCCCGCTGTCGCCTATTCCCCCGACGTCGAACAGCGCACCCCTGACGAAGACGCCACCATCGCCGAACTGGTGGAGGTGTTCACCCGCATGGCCGGTGTCGTCGCCGAGCATGAAGGCCATGCCCACCGCGCGGTGCACGCCAAAGGCCACGCGCTGCTGCGTGGACGCTTCGAGGTACTGGACGGCCTCGCGCCGGAACTGCGCCACGGCCTGTTTGCCAGGCCCGCCAACTATGATGCGCTGGTGCGCTTGTCCTCGCCGCCGGCCGAGCAACTGCCCGATACGGTGTCCACGCCGCGCGCGATGGCGGTGAAGATCCTGGATGTCCCTGGCGCGCGCGTGGAAGGCGGCGACGAACAGCACAGCCAGGATTTCCTGATGGTCAACGGCCCGGCCTTCAACACGCCCGGCATCAGTGGCTTCCTGCGCTCGGCCAAGCTGCTGGCCGCCACCACCGAGCGCATGCCGCGGACCAAGCAGGTGCTCTCGGCCACGCTGCGGGGTACCGAGGCGGCGCTGGAGGCAGTGGGCGGCCAGAGCGCGTCGCTGAAAGCGCTCGGCGGCGAACCGCAGCACCATCCGCTCGGCGAAACCTTCTTCACCCAGGTCCCGTTCCGCTATGGGCCCTACATGGCCAAATTCTCGTGGGTGCCGGTGTCACCTGCCCTGGTCGCGCTGACCGGGCAGAAGCTGCCCTCGGAAGCGGATACGCAGCGTGAGGCGGTGGCCGCCTTTTTCGCCCAGCCCGGTGCCGTGGCCGAGTGGGAACTGCGCGTGCAGCTCTGCCGTGACCTGGAGAAGATGCCGATCGAAGACGCCTCGGTAGCGTGGCCGGAGGAACTCAGCCCGTTCCAGCCGGTAGGCCGGCTGGTGGTCGGTGAGCAGTCCTCCTGGAACGCCGACGCCGAGGCCAGCGAAGACGGCCTCGCCTTCGCCCCCTGGCACGCGCTGGCGGCCCATCAACCGCTGGGCAACATCAACCGCGCACGCCGGATCGTGATGGCCGCCTCGCGCGACTTCCGCGCCCGCTTCAACCGTTGCCCCATCCACGAACCGTCGGCAGGCAACGCGTAGTGCCACGCCCTGCGTGGCAGCCGCCAGTGCCGCACCCTACCGGGTCTTTCACACCGCAGACCGGCGCGTGGACATCGCCAGCATGTGTCCCAGCGGCACGGTCACGGGCAGTCCGAGCAGGCCGACCAGGGCCCATCCATTGAGCCGGTCAAACAGCATCGCCAGCAGCAGCGCGGCCAGGCACAGCGCTGCTCCGCTGCCGGCACTCCAGCGCGCCCAGGTGGGCGCGTCGTGGATCGAACGGGGCTCACCGAGCATGAACCCGAATGCCAGGCGCCAGAAGCCCACCAGCGATACGGTCGCCAGCAGCACGCCAGTGAGCATTGGCAGGTAGTCAGGGTGCCCGTTCGGGACCGACAGCATGACCAGCCCGAAGCCGTCCACCAAGGTCACCGGCAGCGCCAGGAACACCAGTTCAAGACCGAGCAGCAGCATGCCGCATCCTTCCGAACGCACGGTCTCTTCCATCGGCGTGGCTCCCCTGCCATGTGTGCAGGAAGAGCATACAACGACACTGCGTGATTCGACTCAATCGCCCTTGGCGCGCCGTTGCTGCGCGTCGAAACGCTGCATGGACGCGCGGATCAGCGCCTTGGCGTCGGCGGCGTTGCCCCAGCCACTGAGTTCCACCGGATTGCGCCCTTCCGGCAGGTCCTTGTAGACGCGGAAGAACGCTTCGATACGCTGGCGCTCGATCAGCGGCAGGTCCTGCAGATCGCGGATGTTGGCGTAGGTCGGGTCGATCTTGTCGGTCGGCACGCCGATCACCTTTTCATCGTGCTCGCCCTTGTCGACCATCTTCAGGTAGCCGATCGGGCGGAAGCGCACGATCACGCCCGGATGCAGCGGTTCGCGGGTCAACACCAGCGCGTCGAGCGGGTCGTTGTCGCCGGCCAGGGTGCGCGGCATCGAGCCGTAGTTGGCCGGGTACGCAACCGGCATCGACTGGAAGCGGTCGACGTGGACCAGTCCGTCTTCCTTGATCTCGTACTTGGTGAAGCTGCCGGCCGGGATTTCCACGGCCAGGTTGGCTTCCTCCGGCGCCTCCTTCGGCTGGGCGGCCAGGAACGGGTGCAGCACCGCGTTGCTGGCGAGGCTGGCGCCGGTGAGCAGCAGCAGTGCGGCGGCCAGGGCGATCAGGGCGATGTTGGGTTGCGGGTTCATGGCAGTCCTTATTCCCAGCAGCGGTCGGCGCGACCCTTCAGGGTCTGGGTGCGCGCGCAGTCGCGGGGCGCGATGCGGCCTTCGGTCAGTTCGGTCTTCTGCTTGCGGCCGTCGGCACTGCGGTTGAGTTCGAAGCCGTCGTACAGGCGACCAGTTACCGTCCGTGCTTCGTACCGCAGCTGGCGTGGATCGATCGTGAGCACCTGGAACAGCTGGGTGTCTTCGCCGACCGGTGCCATGGTGGCGCGCGCTTCATCGGAGAGGCGGTACTGCTTGGGGCCGGCCACGGTCACGATGTACTGCGGCGTGGCGGCCTGCCCTTCCCCACGGCGGCCGTAGGTGTGGTCGTGTCCCTGCAGCACCAGGTCCACCTGGTGGCGGCGCACCACCGGCAGCAGCACATCGCGCAGCTCGGCGTTCTCGCGGCCCTCGCGCGGCGAGTAGAACGGCTGGTGCAGCAGCACGATGCTCCACGGGTGTGGGTTGTCGGCCAGCACCTTGTCCAGCCACGCCGCCTGCGCCTGCGCGGTACCCAGGTCGAGCGCGGAGGTGCCATCCAGGACCGCGACGCGTACGCCCTGGTAGTCGAACCAGTAGGTGCTGGTATCGGCGGCATCGACGCCATTGCGCGGCAGCGCGAACGTCACCGGCCAGTGCCGGCCCAACACGCGGCGTTCCTGCGGGGTGTCCTCGAATTCCTCCACGTACTCGTGGTTGCCGATCGCCGGGGCCACCGCGGTTTCCTGCGGCAGCCAGCCGGCGGCGGCAAACCACTCGCCCCACTCGCTGTCGTCCACGCCGTCGCCGCCGCTGACCAGGTCACCGGCGAACAGGCTCAGCCGCGCGCCGGGTGCCGCCTTGATACCCGCGCGCAGCACGCGCGAGACGTGGCTGAGGTTCTTGTTCTGGGTGTCGCCGAAGTAGAGCAGGGTCAACGGCTGATCCGCGCGACCGGCGGTGCGCAGCTGGTTCCACGCGCCCCACGTCTGCTTTCCCTGCACGCGCCACAGGTACAGCGTGTCCGGCGCCAGCCCGGTCACGTCGGCACGGTGGTAATGCGCGCTGCCCAGCTCGGTCTGCAGCGGCGTGGTGACCGCGGTGACCCGGTGCGGGGTGCCGACATCCGGCGAATCACCGGCCACGACCCACTCCAGCACCGGTGCGCTGACCGTGCGATCGGTGCGCCAGGCCACCGCGAAACCACGTGCGGCATCCTGCGCCGGCGAGGCCACGATGCGGTCGGGAAAGCCCGTGGCTGCGTAGTGGGTGCTGCCGGCCGGTACCTGGGTGTTCGGCTCGGCCTTGTCCACCGGGCTGGCGGCAGCCGCACCGGTGCACAGCAGCACAGCAAGGGCCAGTGCCGGGGCACGGAAGCGCGCCCGGGTCACGGTGCACACTCCAGCGGCAGCGACAGCTGTCTGGCCACGCTGGCCCAGTCGAAGGCGACCACGCCCTGGTCGTCATGCACGGCGTACAGCGCACCGTGCGGGAAGCGCGGTGAGGCGGCCTGGGTCAGCCAGATGCCGTCGGTGTTGGCCACCGTGTTGCCCTGGAACGCGCCGACATGCTTGAAGGTATGCCGGTCGAAGAGGTGGAACACGCTGCGCTGCTTGCCCTGCTCGGTGGTGATCCACCAGCCGTCCTTGCCGCAGGTGCGCAGCATCACGCCTTCGGCCTGCGCCTTGAACGCATCGCGGCCGAAGGTGGTGCCGCTGAATTTTCCTTCCAGCGAGTACACCTTGATTTCGCTGGCATAGGTTTCGTCTTCTTCGGCGATCAGCAGGCGGTCGTTGTCCGGATCGCCCCAGATCGATTCGACCACGCGCAGGGCGCCCTTCTCACTGGTATCGCCGATGCTGCCGACCCGGCTGGCCTGCGCCTTGCCGTCCGCCACCTGCAGTGCGTAACGGCGCACGCGCTTGTCCAGTTCGGCCAGCGGCGGCAGCACGTCATTGCCCTGCGCGTCTTCGCCGGCATCGTAGGAGTCGGTCACGTACACCTCGTAGCCGCGGGCCAGCTTGTTGACCCACAATCCGTACGGCTTGCGCAGGTCGTCGGCCGCGAATGTCCCCAGCGGGGTGAACGACGGCAGCTGCAGCACCTGCACGCGGTGGTTGTCGCGCTCCACGATCAGCACCAGGTCGTCGACCACGGCGATGCCGTTGGGGCGGTCGAACTGCCCGGGCGCGGTGCCGGTGCTGCCGACATCCCGCAGGTGGGCCCCGGTCTGCCCGTCGTACACCACCAGCTTGTCGGTGGCCTTGGCGGTGGCGATCAGCCACACCTGCCCTTCCGGCGAGGTCCAGCTGGCCGGCGAATCGATGTTGTCGGCCAGGGTCATGGGCGTCAGGAACGCTTCGGCCACGGTGGCCACCGAGCGCCCGGTGGTCGCGGCCGCCGGGTCAGCTGCCGGTGCGGTCGCTGCCGCCGGCGTCGGCGTGGCTGCCGGACTGCAGCCGGCCAGCACCGCCAGCGCGAGCAGGCCCGTCAGGGGGCGCGCGCGCATCACAGGGCCACCTTCAGGCCAAGCGCGTAGGTGCGGCCGTACTCTTCGTTCTGCAGGGTGCGCGAACGCACGCCCTGGTAGAGCTCCAGCGGCTTGTCGAGCAGGTTCTGCGCTTCCAGGTACACGCTCACGTTGTCGGTGATCTTGTAGTCCAGGCTGAAATCGAGCTGCGTGTTGGGCGCCACGAAGATGTCATAGGCAGCGCTGTCACCCAGCGTATCCAGGTATTCACTGCGGTACACGGCGGCCAGGCGGGTGCTGAAGCCGGCCTTCTCATAGCCCACGTGTGCGCTGTACACATGCTTCGATGCGCGCGGCAGGGTGAAGTCGTCGTCGGCGCGGCCGTCCAGGCCCGGATCGAAATCAGTGTTCAGCCAGGTGCCGCTGGCGCCCAGCAGCAGGCCGTCCCAGCCGGCCGGCAGGAAGCCGAGCTGCTGCTGCCAGTTGAACTCGGCGCCGTAGACCCTGGCCTTGTCGCCGTTGATCACCCGGGTCACGTCGAAGCCCGGGTATTCGGGATCGCTGTCGCTGACGGTGTTGACGATGTAGCCGTCGATGGTCTTGTGGAACAGGCCCAGCGAGAGGATGCCGGTGCTGCCGAAGTAATGCTCGAAGGACAGGTCCACGTTCTTCGATTCGTACGGATCCAGTTCCGGGTTGCCCAGCCGCACTTCCTCGTCGCCGCGGTTGTACCCGATGCGCGGGGCGATGTCCCCGAACGAGGGACGCGACACGGTCTTGTTGGCGGCCGCGCGCAGCACCCAGTCGCTGCCGGCGTCATAGCGCAGATGCAGGCCCGGCAGCACGTTGGTGTAGCTGCGGTCGGCGGTGAGCGGGGTGACGGTGTAGCTGCGACCGTTGGCGGCCACGTCGACCTGGTTGCCGGTGGCCTGGAACTGCGTGTTTTCCACGCGCACACCGCCGATGATGCGCAGGTTGCCCACGTCCCACGTGCCCATGGCATAACTGGCGAAGATGTCTTCGCTGGCGGTGTAGTCCTCTTCGAGCGAGGTCATCGCATTGGCGCCGACATCCTGCGGGCGTGCGCTGTACTGACTGCCGAACTGCGCCCAGTAGCGGCGCATCGCGTCCGAACTCATGCCCTGCCCCAGGCTGCCGCCACGGTGGTCGGGCGTGGTCGTGGTCCAGTCGGACAACGCCACGTCCGGGCCGACCCGCAGTTCGCGCTCGTCGGTATCCACGTCGCGGTCACGCCAACGGCCCAGCAACCCGAACTTGTAGCTGCTGTTGTCACCGTCGAAGCGGATGTTGACCTGCGCGCTGTGTTCCTTGTCGTCCACGCGCTTGGGCGAGACCACGAAACGGTCGAAGTCGTAGTTGCCGTTGTCCATCCAGCTGGCATCGCTGAGCGTGTAGCGCGGGATGCCGCTGTTCTGGTCCACGGTGGCGGCCAGGTCATCGCCGTTGTACTCGAAGCGCGCTTCCATCTCGTCGTTGACGCGTTCTTCGGTACGGGTGTAACCGACCTTGTAATCCAGCACCGCGTTGGTCAGGCGGTTCTCGCCGCCCAGGCTGGCGGCGAAGGTGTTTTCCTTCTTGGTGCGGTAGCGCATGCGCTTCTGGATCGCATCGGCCGGTAGGTCGTCGACCCGGAACTGGTTGTTGCCCAGCGCGGTGACCTCGCCATCGCCGAAGTTGAAAATGGTGCGCTGGCGGGTTTCGGCGTCATCGAACTGGCTGTACAGGGTGCGCAGGTAGTACTGGCTGTCTTCGCTGGGGCGCCAGTCGACGTTGAGGTTGGCGCCGATGCGCTTGCGCTCGATCTCATACTTGCGGTGCTGCAGGCTGTTGGCGAACAGCTCGTCTTCGCTGCCGCCGTCGTACTCGCCGTACTCCACTTCGCTGTTGTCGGACTCGAACTTGCGGTTCTGGTAGTTCACGCCCAGCGCCACGCCGAAGGTATCGGCGAAGACGTCGCTGTAGTTGAACGCGGCCTTGGGGCTGGTGTGGCCGGACAGGTCCTGGTGGCTGGCTTCAACCTTGCCGCGCAGGCTGCGCCCGTCGCGGTCGAAGGCCGAGGCCGATTCGACCAGGATCGCACCGCCGATGGCATCGCCCGGCATGTCCGGGGTAGGCGACTTGACCACCCGCAGGCGTTCGGTCGAATCGGACGGGATCACGTCCAGCGGTGCGGCGCGGCTGGAATCTTCGGGCGTGCCCACGGCGATGCCGTCGATGCTGACGCTGTTGAGGTTGGCATCCAGGCCGCGCACCACCACGAAGCGGCCCTCGCCCTGGTCCCGGGTCACGCTGACGCCGGGCAGGCGCTGCAGCGATTCGGCCACGTTCTTGTCCGGGTAGACGCCCATGGCGTCGGACGATACCGCGTCCTGGATCGCATCGCTGCTGCGCTTGAGGTCGACCGCACGGGTCTGCGATTCGAGCTGCGGGCGCACTTCCACCCGGTCCAGCTCGGTGGCTGCCGCAGCGCCGGCCGGCGCCCCGCTCGCGGCGGCCACGCCAGGCGCGGTGGACAGGACGAGCAACGACAGGCTGATGGCCAGCCCCAACGGCGATTTGTTCTGCACGACATCCCCAACGGTGTAAAGATTGGGTCAGCACGGTATGTCGGGGAGATTGCATGAACGTGACACCGGTGGCGATGGCGACGTCCACGCGGTTCCGCTGGCCGGGTTGGGCGCCGGTACGGCAGAATGACGTTCTCCCCGTTTTGTTGGCATTCCCATGAAAATCGTCGAAGTTCGCCACCCGCTGGTGCAGCACAAGATCGGCCTGATGCGCGATGCGTCCCTGAGCACCAAGGACTTCCGCGAACTGGCCAACGAGCTGGGCGGCCTGCTGGCCTACGAGGCCACGGCCGACCTGGACACCGAAGCGCACACCCTGCCCGGCTGGGCGGGTCCGGTGACCGTGCAGCGCATTGCCGGTGCGAAGATCACCGTGGTGCCGATCCTGCGCGCGGGGCTGGGCATGCTCAGTGGCGTGCTGTCGCTGATTCCGGCGGCACGGGTCAGCGTGGTGGGCTTGCAGCGCGACGAGGAAACGCTGCAGCCGGTGCCTTATTTCGAGCGCCTCACCGGTCGCCTGGAAGAGCGCGATGCGCTGATCCTGGACCCGATGCTGGCCACCGGCGGTACGCTGATCGCGACCATCGACATGCTCAAGCGCGCGGGCGCGCGACGGATCAAGGGTATCTTCCTGGTGGCCGCGCCGGAGGGCATTGCGGCGGTCCAGGCTGCGCATCCGGATGTCGAGATCTTTACCGCGGCGATCGATGCGCAGCTCAACGACAAGGGCTACATCCTGCCGGGCCTGGGCGATGCGGGGGATCGGATCTTCGGGACGCGGGTCGCGGGCTGATCCGCGGCGTCCCCGTCGGGGATACCGTGGACATTCAGGCCAGCGCGCGCGCCTTCAGTTCACCTTGTTCGTGGGCGGTAGCGAATCGCCCTTTCTCATCGCGGGTCACCTGCGCCAGCGCGCAGTCGGGATCGTGGGTAAAGAACAGGTGCACGTTGCGCGCGAGTTTGTCTTCGAGGAAGCTGCGCTTCTCGTCGATCAGCAGTTCGGCATTGCGGTCGTAACCCATGGTGATCGGCACGTGCACCCAGCTGCGGCCTGGAATGAGGTCGGCGCAGAACACCACGCCACCGCGCGGTTCGCCGTCGACCTGCTCAGGTCCCACGATCTCGGCCAGCATCAGGCCCGGGGTATGCCCATCGCTGAAACTGAAACGCACGCTTTCACCCAAGGTGCGCGAATACGGTCCCTGCACGATCTCCAGCCGGCCGCTGTCCTGCAGCAGCTGCGGCAGTTCCGGAATGAAGCTGGCCCGGTCCCGCGGGTGCGGAGGCAGCGCGCGTTCCCAGTGTTCGGCGCCTACCAGGAAGGTGGCATTGGGGAACAGCAGTTCCGGGGCACGGCCTTCGGTCCACGGCGCCAGCAGGCCACCGGCATGGTCGAAATGCAGGTGGCTGAGCACGACCACGTCGATGTCTTCGTGTTCGAAGCCGGCTTCGCGCAGGGATTCGATCAGGACATGGCGGGATTCCTGCACGCCGTAACGCTCACGGAGTCTGGGTTCGAAGAAGGCGCCGATGCCCGTTTCGAACAGCACGGTCTTGCCGGCCAGCGGGCTGGCAAGAAGCGCGCGACACGCGAGTTCAATCCGGTTGAGATCGTCGGGCGACGCCCATTTCTCCCACACGGCACGCGGCGCGTTGCCGAACATCGCACCGCCATCGAGCTTCTGTGAGTTACCGCGGATGGACCATAGTTTCATCGGTAAATTATCCGGCGGGCTGCGTTAATAATTCGCTATCCGCCGGCATGAAAAACCCCGCCGTGGCGGGGTTTCTGGTTTACCGTGCCGCCGCAGGGGCGACCGCTCCCGAACCGACCGGGTTGCGCGGGTCGCTGCCCACGCTGAGCTGGTTGCTGCGGCGGTTCCACTCCACCGTCTGCAGGTTGCCCCACACATGGCTGGAACCGCGCCCGCCTTCGGCGCTGTCGCCGGGCAGGTCGATCTTGTGGCCCATCGCCTGCAGCTGCTGGAGGGTGCCCGCATCGAACGCACCGCTTTCAGCCTCGATCACGTCCGGCAGCCACTGGTGGTGGAAGCGCGGCAACGCCGCAACCTGCTGGGCGTCGAGGCCATCGTCGTAGCCCAGCACGCCCAGCAGCACCATGGTGATGATGCGGCTGCCGCCCGGGGTGCCCAGCACCACGACCTTGTCGGCCGATTCCATGAAGGTCGGGGTCATCGAGCTGAGCATGCGCTTGCCCGGCTTGGGCGCGTTGGCGGCATAGCCCATCACGCCGAACGCGTTGGGCGTGCCCGGCTTGAGCGCGAAGTCGTCCATCTCGTTGTTGAGCAGCACGCCGGTGCCCGACGGAATCAGGCCCGAGCCGTACAGCAGGTTCACGGTCTGGGTGGCGCCCACGCGGTTGCCCTGCTGGTCGATGATCGAGAAGTGGGTGGTCTCGTCGTCTTCCAGCGGGGTCGGGTTGCCCGACAGCAGGTCGCTGGGGGTGGCCTTTTCCGGGTGGATGGTGGCACGCAGGCCCTGGGCGTAATCGCGGCTGGTCAGCACTTTCTGCGGAATCTGCACGAAGTCCGGATCGCCCAGGAAGAAGGTGCGGTCACGGAACGCGCGGCGCATCGATTCCACCACCAGGTGGGTACGGTGGGCCGGATCCATCGCCTTCAGGTCCCAGCCTTCCAGGATCTGCAGCATCGAGGCCAGTGCGATGCCACCGGACGACGGCGGCGAGGCGGTGGTGATCTTCCAGTCGCGGTAATTGAACACGATCGGTTCGCGCTGCTTGACCCGGTAGCCGGCCAGCTCGTCGGCCGTCCACTTGCCGCCGGCCTGCTTCACCCCGGCCAGCAGGAGCTTGCCGGTCTGGCCCTTGTAGAAGCCATCGAACCCGCCTGCGGCCAGGCGCTCCAGCGTCTGGGCCAGCTCGGGCTGCCTGAACACATCACCTTCGGCGATCGGCTTGCCATTGCGCAGGTACACCTCGCGCGTGCCGGGGTAGCGCTCCATCACTTCACGGCGCGAGGCATAGCCCTTGGCCATGCGCGCATACACCGGGAAACCGTCGCGGGCGATGCGGATCGCCGGGGCCAGCGATGCCTGCAGCGGCAGCTGGCCATGCTTGGCCGACAGCTCCACCAGCGCCGCCGGCAGGCCGGGAATGCCGGCCGACCACGGGCCGTTCACCGACCGGTCGCGGTCCAGCTCGCCCTTCCTGTCCAGGAATGCTTCGGGGGTCGCGGCGGCCGGTGCGGTCTCGCGCGCATCCAGCATCACGTCCTTGCCGGTCTTCGCATCGTGCAGCAGGAAGAAGCCACCGCCGCCCAGGCCGGAGCTGATCGGTTCGACCACTGCCAGGGTGGACGACACCGCTACTGCGGCGTCAAACGCGTTGCCGCCCTTGGCCAGGATCTCCATGCCCGCTTCGGTGGCCAGGTGATGCCCACTGGCGATGGCGGCGCCTTCAGGATGCGCGGCCAGCGTGGCCTGCGGCGCAGGCTCGGCGGCCCACAGGGCCGGTGTCCATAGCAGGAGCAGCAGCAACCAGCGACGGGAGGGGGTGTTCATTCGGGCGCAGACTCCACATAGAGTTCGGGATGATCGCGCTGGAGCCCATGCAGCTTGGCCAGCAGCGCTTCCTGGGTTTCGGGAATGTCCGGATCGGGATCGATGCATTCCACCGGGCAGACGACCACGCACTGCGGTTCGTCGAAATGCCCCACGCATTCGGTGCAGCGTGCAGGGTCGATCACGTAGATGGTTTCACCCATCGAGATGGCCTGGTTGGGACAGGCGGGCTCGCATACGTCGCAGTTGACGCAGAGCTCATTGATTTTCAGCGACATGGCGTTACTCCACGCCAGTGCCGGCAGAGGAAAACCGGCCTGCGCGGGCGCGCGGGCCGGTCAACGGTGGCGCCCGGTAACGGACGCCACCCGGGCCGCGCTGGGCGCGGCCGCCATGGCACGGCTTACTTGGCTTCTACGAAGATGTACTCGGCACCGGTCGGCTGGACGATCGACTGCACACGGGCATTGTCGGCGGCCTGGCCGATGAACACCACGCGCACACCCTTCATCGAGTCGGCGGAGACGTCCTTGAACACGGCCTGGATCATGTCGGCCATCTTGCTCGACGCCGACGAACCGAAGGCCAGCATGTTGCCCGGCTGCACGCCACGGGCGACGGCGGCGGTGGCGCTCTCGACCTGACGGTCGTACTTGGCCTGGAACTCCGGATCCGATTCCGGCGCCAGGTAATACAGGAACGGGCTGTTGGTGATGTTGCCCATGTTCTGCACGGCAACGGCCTGCAGGTACTTCTTCCAGCCCGCATCGTCGTCCTTGGACGGGGCGACCAGCGCCTGCTGGGCTTCGGCGACCGGAGCGGCCTCTTCCTTCTTGCAGGCGGTGAAGGCCAGCGCGAACGACGCGATCAACATGGCACGCATGGTGTTGTTCATGGAGTCTCCCTCTTGGTGATTCTTGGTATGTGTGGATCTTTGGGGTTACGACGGGCCCGACTTCGCTTCGCGGACCTTGCGCAGCGCCTCGAGCACCGAGGCCGGCACGAAACCGGACACGTCACCACCAAGGCGGGCGATCTCGCGGACCAGCGAGGACGAAATGAAGCTGTGCTGCTCGGCCGGGGTCAGGAACAGGGTCTCGACCTCCGGAATCAGGTGGCGGTTCATGCTGGCCATCTGGAATTCATACTCGAAATCGGACACCGCGCGCAGGCCGCGCAGCAACACGCCGCCCTGCTCGGAGCGTACGAAATGCGCCAGCAGGGTATCGAACCCCCGCACTTCCACGTTGCGATGGTGGGCCAGCGCATCACGGGCCAGTGAGACGCGCAGCTCCAGCGGCAGCGAGGGCCCCTTGGAAGGACTCTGCGCCACACCCACAACCAGTTTCTCGAACAACGGCGCGGCCCGGTTCACCAGGTCGATGTGCCCGTTGGTGATCGGATCGAAGGTGCCCGGGTATACGGCGATGCGGCGGTTGGCTACGGTCATGCGGAAGCTACGCGTTTTGATCTGGTGAAAGTGTAGCAGTGGCACGGCGGTACAGGGCAAAGCCGACCTCGCGGGTGCCCCCCTCGCGGTGCAGCAGCCAGCCCGGGGGCAGGCGCAGGGTCTGGCCGGCAGGCGACTCCAGGTACAGCCAGGCGTCGGCCGCCAGGTGCGGCCCCAGCCCGGCCAGCACCGCGTCCCACAGGCCATCGGCGAACGGCGGGTCGATGAAGACGATGTCGGCCAGCCCCGGGGGGCGCTGCGCCAGCCAGTGCAGCGCATCGGCCTGGACCACCTCGACCTGGCCCTGGGCCCCCAGCTTCGCCACCGACTCCCGCAGCTGCCGGGCCAGCGCGGCGTCGCGCTCGACCAGGGTGGCCTGGGCCGCGCCGCGCGATATCGCCTCCAGGCCCAACGCGCCGCTGCCGGCGAACAGGTCCAGTACCCGGGCCCCGCCCAGCCGTGGCATCAGCCAGTTGAACAGGGTCTCCCGGACCCGGTCGCTGCTGGGCCGCAGGCCCGGCGCCAGCGGCACCGGCAGTTTCGTGTTGCGCCATTTGCCGCCGATGATGCGGACCTGGCCGGTGGCGGCCGCAGGAGAGGTACGAGGTTTCATCCCTGCATTGTAGAGCCACGCCCGGCGTGGCTACTGTCCGCCGCCGCCTCCAGCCACACAGGGCGTGGCGCCACATGGGGGAACCTTGAAAACCGGGTCCTGCACCCCTACCCCTTGAGCCAGCCGCCGCGCCGGGCGCGGCACCGTCCAAGGAGCATTCCACCGATGACCGAGCAGACCCACAAAGAAACCCTGGGCTTCCAGACCGAAGTGAAGCAACTGCTGCAGCTGATGATCCACTCGCTGTACTCCAACAAGGAAATCTTCCTTCGCGAGCTGATCTCCAACGCCGCCGATGCCTCGGACAAGCTGCGCTTCGAAGCGCTGACCCAGCCGGATTTGCTGGAGAACGGCGGTGAGCTGCGCATCCAGGTCAGCGTCGATCCGCAGGCGCGCACCGTCACCATCGACGACAACGGCATCGGCATGAGCCGCGACGAGGCCATTGCCCACCTGGGCACCATCGCCAAATCCGGCACCGGCGACTTCCTGCGCCAGCTCTCCGGCGACCAGAAGAAGGATTCGCAGCTGATCGGCCAGTTCGGCGTCGGCTTCTACAGCGCCTTCATTGTCGCCGACCAGGTGGATGTGTACTCGCGCCGCGCCGGCCTGCCGTCCAGCGAGGGCGTGCACTGGTCCTCGCGTGGCGAAGGCGAGTTCGACGTGGAAACCATCGACAAGCCCGAGCGCGGCACCCGCATCGTGCTGCACCTGAAGGACGACCAGCAGGACTTCGCCGATGCCTGGCGCCTGCGCGGCATCATCAAGAAGTACTCCGACCACATCGGCCTGCCGATCCAGATGGCCAGGGAACACCACGGCGACGACGCCCCGGCCGACGTCGAGTGGGAGACCGTCAACCGCGCCAGTGCGCTGTGGACCCGCCCGCGCACCGAGATCAGCGATGTGGAGTACCAGGAGTTCTACAAGCACACCGCGCACGACCACCAGGACCCGCTGGCGTGGAGCCACAACAAGGTCGAAGGCAAGCTGGAGTACACCTCGCTGCTGTATGTGCCGGCGCACGCCCCCTTCGACCTGTACCACCGCGACGCGCCCAAGGGCCTGAAGCTGTACGTGCAGCGCGTGTTCGTGATGGACCAGGCCGAACAGTTCCTGCCGCTGTACCTGCGTTTCATCAAGGGCGTGGTCGATTCCAACGACCTGTCGCTGAACGTGTCGCGCGAAATCCTGCAGTCCGGCCCGGTCATCGACTCGATGAAGTCGGCGCTGACCAGGCGTTCGCTGGACATGCTGGAGAAGCTGGCCGCCGACAAACCCGAGGTGTACGCCGGGTTCTGGAAGCAGTTCGGCCAGGTGCTGAAGGAAGGCCCCGCCGAGGACTTCAACAACCGCGAGAAGATCGCCGGCCTGCTGCGTTTCGCCTCCACCCATGACGCCAGCGGCGAGCAGAGCGTATCGCTGGCCGACTATGTGGGCCGCATGATCGAAGGCCAGGACAAGATCTACTTCCTGACCGGCGAGAGCCACACCCAGGTCAAGGACAGCCCGCACCTGGAAGTGTTCCGCAAGAAGGGCATCGAAGTACTGCTGCTGACCGACCGCATCGACGAGTGGCTGATGGGTTACCTGACCGAGTTCGACGGCAAGTCGTTCGTCGATGTCGCCCGCGGCGACCTGGACCTGGGCGCGCTGGAAACCGCGGAAGACAAGCAGGCGCAGGAAGCGGCGGCCAAGGACAAGCAGGGCCTGGTGGAGCGCCTGAAGAGCGCGCTGGGCGATGACGTGGCCGACGTGCGGGTATCGCATCGCCTGACCGATTCGCCGGCGATCCTGGCCATCGGCGCACAGGACCTGGGCCTGCAGATGCGCCAGATCCTGGAAGCCAGCGGCCAGAAGGTGCCGGAGAGCAAGCCGGTGTTCGAGTTCAATCCCGGCCACCCGCTGATCGGCAAGCTGGACCAGGAGGCCGACGCCGGCCGCTTCGGCGACCTGAGCCGGGTACTGTTCGACCAGGCCGCGCTGGCGGCGGGCGATACGCTGAAGGACCCGGCGGCGTACGTGCGCCGGTTGAACAAGTTGTTGTTGGAATTGTCGGCCTGAGCGGCGTACCGACCAACGGTCGGTACCTACCGTGATCTGCGGCGTACCGGCCAACGGTCGGTACCTGCCGTGATCTGCGGCGTACCGACCAACGGTCGGTACCTGCCGTGATCTGCGGCGTACCGACCGACGGTCGGTACCTGCCGTGATCTGCGGCGTACCGACCAACGGTCGGTACCTGCCGTGATCTGCGGCGTACCGGCCGACGGTTGGTACCTGCCGTGATCTGCGGCGTACCGACCAACGGTCGGTACCTGCCGTGATCTGCGGCGCACCGATCAACGGTCGGTACCTGCCGTTTCGGGTAGCGCACGACCGTTGGTCGTGCGCAGGCGCCGGCAATACCGCGACCCGCCCGCCGCTCCACGCGGGCCTTACGGGCCCGGGTGGTAGCATATCCCCCTGATTTCAGCGCCGAATCCCATGCTCAGTTTCTTCCGTCGCAAAAAGCCCCAGGACGCTCCGCAGGACGCGCCCAAGACCCAGCACTACACCGCTGAGGAACTGGCCGCCGCGTTCCCGTCCGCCGCCGAGGCCGAACCGGTCGTACCGGCTCCAGCGCCCGCCGTCCCCGCCGTCCCCGCCGCCGCGTCCGCCCCCACGGCAGCACCGGCAGCCCCGGTGGCAACGCCCGGCGCCGACGCAGCCGCCCCGGTGGTTCCCCCGCCGGCCCCGGTCGATGCGCCACGCATCGAAGCCGTGCAGGCCGCACCCACCCCGCTCTATCCGCCGGCCCCGGTCGTGGTCGCCACCGATATCGTGCAGGAAGCGCTGCAGCCGCTGGCCGCCCCGACCGCCTTTGACGAAGCGGCACCCGCCGCGCCGGGCAAGACCGGTTGGCGCGACCGCCTGCGCAACAGCGTCATCGCACGCAGCTTCGGCGGCCTGTTCTCGCGCAATCCCAAGCTCGACGACGACCTGCTGGATGAACTGGAAACCGCGCTGATCACTGCCGATGTCGGCGTGGGTGCCACCACCGCATTGGTGGAAGGCCTGCGCAAGCGCATGAAGGCGCGCGAATTCACCGACGCGAACGCGTTGTTGAAGGCGCTGCGCGCCGACCTGATCGCGATCCTGCAGCCGGTCGCCCGCCCGTTGGTGATCGACCGCAGCGCAAAACCCTTCGTGATCCTCACCGTCGGCGTCAACGGCGTCGGCAAGACCACCACCATCGGCAAGCTGGCCAAGCGCTTCAAGGACGACGGCCACAGCCTGATGCTGGCCGCCGGCGACACCTTCCGCGCCGCCGCCGTGGCGCAGCTGCAGGCCTGGGGCGAGCGCAACGGCGTGGCCGTGGTCGCGCAGGGCCAGAACGCCGACGCCGCGTCGGTGGCGTTCGATGCGCTGCAGGCCGGCAAGGCCCGTGGCACCGACGTGCTGATCGCCGATACCGCCGGCCGCCTGCACACCCAGGGCGGGTTGATGAACGAGCTGGGCAAGATCCGCCGCGTGCTCGGCAAGATCGATGAAACCGCACCGCACGAGGTGCTGATGGTCATTGATGGCACCACCGGCCAGAACGCGCTTTCGCAGCTGCGCCAGTTCCATGCCGCAGTGAACGTCACCGGCCTGGTGGTGACCAAGCTGGACGGCACCGCCAAGGGTGGCGTGGTGTTCGCATTGGCCCGCGAATTCGGCATTCCCATCCGCTTCGCCGGCATCGGCGAGCGTCCTGAAGACCTGCGCGTGTTCGATCCGGAAGCGTTCGTGGACGCATTGCTGCCGGAAGCGCTGGGCGGCTGAGCACACCGCAGGCCCCATGCCCCGCCAGCGACCCGCCAGCGACACACCCGCCCCCCGGGATGCCTTCGTCGGGCGGCTGCTGCCGTGGTTCGACGGGCATGGCCGGCATGACCTGCCGTGGCAGCATCCGCGCACGCCGTACCGGGTGTGGCTGTCGGAAATCATGCTGCAGCAGACCCAGGTCGCCACGGTCATTCCGTACTTCCTCAAATTCCTGACCGTGTTCCCCACCCTGCCCGACCTTGCCGCCGCCAGCAACGACGCGGTGATGGCGCAGTGGGCGGGGCTGGGCTACTACGCCCGCGCGCGCAACCTGCATGCCGCCGCGCAACGGTGTGTCGAACTGCACGGCGGCGACCTGCCACGTGACGTCGATGCTCTGCATGCACTGCCGGGCATCGGACGCAGCACCGCCGGGGCGATCCTCAGCCAGGCCTGGAACGACCGCTTCGCGATCCTCGATGGCAACGTCAAGCGCGTGCTCACCCGCTATCACGGCATCGAGGGGTTCCCGGGCCTGCCGGCGGTGGAGAAAGTCCTGTGGGCGCTGGCACAAGGTCACGTGGAGCATGTGCCGGACCGACGCCTGGCCGATTACACCCAGGCGCAGATGGACCTGGGCGCCACGATCTGCACCCGCAGCCGGCCCGCCTGTGCGATCTGCCCACTGCAGGACGACTGCGTGGCGCGCCGCGAAGGCCGCACCGACCAGCTGCCCACGCCGAAGCCCAGCAAGGTGCTGCCCGAGCGGGAGGCGGTGGCGCTGCTGCTGCGCGATGCGCAAGGGCGTGTGCTGCTGCAGAAGCGGCCGGACACCGGCATCTGGGCACAGCTGTGGACGCTGCCGCAGGCCGACAGCGGCAGTGCACTGCAGGACTGGTTCGACGTGCATGTGCTCGGTTCGCTGGAGGACGCCGAGGAACTGCCGGTGCTCCTGCACACCTTCAGCCACTATCGACTGCACCTGCAGATCCTGGCGCGGCGGGTTGACGGCCTGCGCCAGGCACCGCCCGGGCTGCGCTGGGTGTCGGCGCAGGAGCTGCCTGCGCTGGGCCTGCCGGCCCCGATCCGCAAGCTGCTCGAGACCGGCAGCCCGCCGCCGCTCCCGCCCGCACGCCGTAAACTACGCGCTGCAACGACTTGGAAGACCATCGAGTAGCCCATGCCCCGCACCGTTTTCTGCCAGTACGAACAACGCGACACCGAAGGACTCGACTTCGTGCCCTATCCCGGCGCGCTGGGCCAGCGCATCTTCAACGAGATCGGCAAGAGTGCCTGGTCCAAGTGGCTGGCCCACCAGACCATGCTGATCAACGAGAACCGGCTCTCGCCCCGCGACCCGAAGCATCGCGCGTTCCTGGAAGAAGAGCTGGTGAAGTACCTCTTCAGCGGTGGCGCCGAGACGCCGGCCGGCTACGTGCCCGAGGCCTGACAGCCGTGGGTAGCGCACGACCGTTGGTCGTGCGACCGTGGGTCGTGCGACCGACCTATTCCACCGGCGGCGTCTGCCCTGCTTCGCGCTCCTGGACCTGCGCCTGGCGCATTTCCTGTTCCGACGCGCGCAGCGCCTTGACGTCCAGCCTGCGGATGCTGCCGATGAAGCACGGCACCGTCGGGCCGCTGTTGGGGTCGCGCACCAGCACCCGGTCGAAGCGCGACGACACCTGGCCGGACTGGCTGGTCAGCCCGATCGCGGTGGCATAGCTGAGGCCGTAGCACGGGCCGCGCAGTTCGATCAGGTAGGCCTCGCTCGGACGCGTCCAGACCGCCAGCGCGCTGTCGCCCAGTTCGGTCCATCCGTTGAGCGAGCCGAAGTACTGCATCGATTGCTGCGGCGGACCGGCATGGGCGCGGTACAGCGCCAGGCGCTCGGCACTGGTCAGGCGGCCGGTGGCGCAACCGGACAGCAGCATGCCCAGGGCAATCAAGGCGATCAGGCGTTTCATGGCACCTCCAGGCGGTCGATACGCCGATGATGGACCGGCCGGGGCGCGGCCGCTGCCCCGCCCCGCCAGCCGTTCAGCCGCCAGCTCAGACCTGGTCGTGGGCCAGGGCGTGCAGGCGACCTTCGCGCAGTTCCAGTACCCGGTCCAGCTTGCGCGCCAGGCTGCGGTCGTGGGTCACCAGCACCAGGCTGGTGTGGTGCGCCCGATTCAGCTCCAGCATCAGTTCGAACACGGTCGCAGCGGTCTTGTCGTCCAGGTTGCCGGTCGGCTCGTCGCCGAGCACGCAGGCCGGGCGGTTGACCAGCGCGCGCGCCACCGCGGCACGCTGGCGCTCGCCACCGGACAGTTCGCCCGGCTTGTGCTCCAGCCGGTGGCCCAGGCCCACCGATTCCAGCAGCGCCTGCGCGCGGCCCCGGGCGTCGGGCACGGCGTCACCGCCCAGCAGCACCGGCATCATCACGTTTTCCAGCGCGGTGAACTCGGGCAGCAGGTGGTGGAACTGGTACACGAAGCCCAGCGCGCGGTTGCGCAGGCGGCCACGCTGCCCATCGGACAGCGCCGACATCTGGTTGCCGGCCACGAACACTTCGCCGGCGGTGGGCGTATCCAGCCCGCCCAACAGGTGCAGCAGCGTGCTCTTGCCGGCGCCGGAGGCACCGATGATGGCCACGGTCTCGCCGGCAGCCACGCTCAGGTCCAGGCCGTTGAACACCGGGGTCTGCATGCGTCCTTCGGCGTAGGTCTTGGCCAGGCCCTGGGCACGGATCACTTCGTCGCCGCGGTTGATCGGCTCATTCATAGCGCAGGGCCTCGGCCGGCTGGGTGCGGGCAGCGCGCCACGCGGGATACAGGGTGGCGAGGAAGCTCATGACCAGCGCGACCACGGTGATGATGACGATGTCCGGGGTCTGCATGTCGGTCGGCAGGCCGGTGATGTAATAGACGTCTTCGGGCAGCAGCTTGACGTTGAACAGGGTCTCGATCGCACCGAGGATGCGCTCCAGGTTCAAGGTCAACGTGATGCCGCCGACCACGCCGAGCACGGTGCCGAAGATGCCGATCAGCGAGCCCTGCACCATGAACACCTGCATGACCCCGCTGGGGGTCAGGCCCAGCGTGCGCAGGATCGCGATGTCGGCCTGCTTGTCGGTCACCAGCATGACCTGCGAGGACACCAGGTTGAACGCGCCCATGGCGATGATCAGCGAGAGCAGGATGCCCATCACCACCTTTTCCATGCGCAGCGAGTGGTACAGGTTGGCGTTCTGCCTGGTCCAGTCGCTGACCCGGTAGGCGCCACCCAGCGCCTGCGCCAGGTCGTAGCCAACGTCGAACGCCTTGTCCATGTCGTGCAGCTTCAGCCGCACGCCGGTCACCCCGTCCATGCGCAGCACGCGCTCCAGGTCGGCCATGTTGGCGTAGGCCACGCCGCGGTCGATCTCGTTGTAGCCGGCCTCGAAGATGCCGCTGACAGTAAACCGCTTCAGCCGCGGCATCGCGCCCATCGGCGTGCCCTGCACTTCGGCCAGGGTCACCAGCACGGTGTCGCCCACGTCCACGCCAAGCCACAGCGCCAGTTCCTGGCCGACCAGCAGGTTGTAGCTGCCTTCGGTCAGGCTGTCGAAGCTGCCCTTCTTCACCTTGGTGTTGATCACCGAAACCGCGGGCTCCAGCTTCGGATCGATGCCCTGCACGATCGCCCCCTGCACGCGCGGGCCGCTGAGCATCGCCTGGATCTCGATGTACGGCGCGGCGCCGGCCACGCGCGGATCCTTGTGGGCCACGTCGAGGGTGCGCTGCCAGTCCGACATCGGCGCGCCGTCGGTGGTGACCGTGGTATGCGCGGTCATCTGCAGCAGGCGGTCGCGGATCTCCTTCTGGAAGCCGCTCATCACCGCCAGGGTGGTGATCAGCACGGTCACGCCCAGCGCGATGCCGAGGATCGAGGCCATGGAGATGAAGGAGATGAAGCCGTTGCGGCGCTTGGCCCGCAGATAGCGCAGGCCGATGGACACGGGGATGGGTTTGAACATGCAGGTACGCCGGACAATTCAGGCTATGGTGCCATCACGGACGTGAACGGGAAATGGGACGGGACCGGATCGCCAGCCGGAGTTCACGCCGCCGGGTGGCCGTCAGCGTATCGGGCCAGAACAGGCAGGCCTGGCGGCGGCCGTGGCAGCGCCAGCACAGCTGCAGCAGCGGACCGCGGTCGTGCAGGGCCAGGGCCTCCACCGGCTGCCCGTCGACGCAGGCAGGGCGGTCGCTGGCGGGAATGACAATGGCGTGGGGCCGTCGGCGGGCGTAGCGCCAGGCCTGACCTGACACAATCGCGGCGGCCAGCAGGCCCAACGGCCACTGTGCCAGCGGGGGCAGTGCGCTGGCATGCGCCACCCACGGCATCAGTGCGGCGAACAGCAGGTGCGCGGCGAGCTGCCAGCGCGAGGGGCGCCACTCAAGCCGGCAGGGCGCGGATCCGGGCGATGAGGTCGGCGAGCTGGGCATCGGGACATCCCTCGTAACCCATGAACCAGCGCCACAATTTATCGTCTTCGCAGTCGAGCAGGCGCAGGAAAACCTCGCGCTCGTCGGTAGGCGCACTGGGCCACTGGCGGTCGAGATACCGCTCGAACAGCTGGTCCAGCTCGCGCATGCCGCGACGGCAGCGCCAGCGGAGTTTCTTCAGGAGGGTTGCTTCGTCCATTTTCCGGGTTTCCAGACTAGAGCACGTCATCCGAGTGCGCGGCAGTACACGGGCGCGTGGCGACGCGCTGAAAACAAAGGCGCCCCCAATGTCAAGGGGGCGCGGCTCCACCAGTTTCCATCATTACCGCCTGGGACACGCACGGCGTGTCGCTACGCGGGTCAATCCACCGTAGTGACACGCCACGCGTGTCACCCGCCTTCCTCAGGCGCGGCGCGCCATCATCAGCTTCTTGATCTCGGCGATCGCCAGCGCCGGGTTCAGGCCCTTCGGGCAGGTCCGGGCGCAGTTCATGATGGTGTGGCAGCGGTACAGCTTGAACGGATCTTCCAAATCGTCCAGGCGCGCACCGGTGTCTTCATCGCGCGAGTCGATGATCCAGCGGTAGGCCTGCAGCAGGATCGCCGGGCCCAGGTAACGCTCGCCGTTCCACCAGTAGCTCGGGCAGCTGGTCGAGCAGCACGCGCACAGGATGCACTCGTACAGCCCGTCGAGCTTCTTGCGGTCTTCCGGCGACTGCAGGCGCTCGCGGTCCGGCGGCGCCGGTGTCTGGGTGCGGATCCACGGCTTGATCGACGCGTACTGGGCGTAGAAATGCGTCAGGTCCGGCACCAGGTCCTTGATCACGCTCATGTGCGGCAGCGGGTAGATCGGCACTTCGGCCTTGCCGCAGTCGGCAATGGCACGGGTGCAGGCCAGGGTGTTGGTGCCGTCGATGTTCATCGCGCACGAACCGCAGATACCCTCGCGGCACGACCGGCGGAAGGTCAGGGTCGGGTCGATCTCGTTCTTGATCTTGATCAGCGCGTCCAGGACCATCGGGCCGCAGGCGTCCAAGTCGATCTCGTACGTATCGGTGCGCGGATTGCTGTCGTCGTCGGGACTCCAGCGGTAGACCTTGAAGGTACGCAGGTTCTTGCCACCGCTCTTGGCGGGGAAGTGCTTGCCCTTCGTGATCTTGGAATTCTTTGGCAGGGAAAACTCGGCCATGGCTGCTCTCGTTGGCTCAGGCGGCCCGCGCCCTCAAGGCGCGGATTGCATGGTAGGCGGGGGTCGCGATCAGTACACGCGCGGCTTCGGCGGCACCACGGCAACCTCGTCGGTCAGCGTGTACATGTGCACCGGACGGTAATCGAAGCTGCACTTGCCGGTGTCGTCGACACTGACCAGGGTGTGCTTGTGCCAGTTGACGTCGTCGCGGTCCGGATAATCCTCGTGCGCGTGCGCACCACGGCTTTCCTTGCGCTGTTCGGCCGAGTTGATCGTCGCCACCGCGTTGAGCAGCAGGTTGTTCAGCTCGTAGGTTTCGATCAGGTCCGAGTTCCAGACCAGCGAACGGTCGCTGACCTTCACGTCCTGGAACGAATCGAACACCTGCGCCATCTTCGCGCAGCCTTCCTTCAGCGTTTCGCTGGTACGGAACACGGCCGCGTCGGCCTGCATGGTGCGCTGCATGTTGTCGCGGATGACCGAGGTCGGGGTGTCGCCGTTGGCGTAGCGCAGCTTGTCCAGCAGGCCCAGGGCCTTGTCGCAGGCGTCCGCGGCCAGCGGCTTGTGGGTCGCGCCGGGCTTGATCGTTTCGGCACAGCGGTTGGCCACCGCACGACCGAACACCACCAGGTCCAGCAGCGAGTTCGAGCCGAGGCGGTTGGCACCGTGCACCGACACGCAGGCCGCCTCGCCGATCGCGTACAGGCCCGGGACCACGGCATCGTTGTTGTCGCCGACCTTGCGCACCACTTCGCCATGGAAGTTGGTCGGGATGCCGCCCATGTTGTAGTGCACGGTCGGGATGACCGGGATCGGCTGCTTGTGCACGTCGACGCCGGCGAAGATGCGGGCGCTTTCGGCGATGCCCGGCAGCTTCTCGTCGATCACGCCCGGGCCGAGGTGGGTCAGGTCGAGCAGGATGTGGTCCTTGTGCTCGCCGACGCCGCGGCCTTCGCGGATCTCAATGGTCATCGAACGGGCCACCACGTCGCGCGAGGCCAGGTCCTTGTAATGCGGTGCGTAGCGTTCCATGAAGCGCTCGCCGTTGCTGTTGCGCAGGATGCCGCCTTCACCGCGGACACCCTCGGTGATCAGGCAGCCCGCGCCGTAGATGCCGGTCGGGTGGAACTGCACGAACTCCATGTCCTGCATGGCGATGCCGGCGCGCCTGCCCAGGCCGCCCCCGTCGCCGGTGCAGGTATGCGCCGAGGTGGCGCTGAAGTAGGCACGGCCATAGCCGCCGGTGGCCAGCACCACGCCCTGGGCGCGGAACAGGTGCAGCGAGCCGTCGGACATGTCCAGCGCGAGCACGCCGCGGCAGGCACCTTCTTCATCGAAGATCAGGTCCAGCGCGAAGTACTCGATCATGAAGCGCGCATCGTGCTTCAGCGACTGCTGGTACAGGGTGTGCAGCATGGCGTGGCCGGTACGGTCGGCGGCCGCGCAGGTACGCTGCGCCGCCGGGCCTTCGCCGTACTTGGTGGTCATGCCACCGAACGGGCGCTGGTAGATCTTGCCCTCTTCGGTGCGGCTGAACGGCACGCCGTAGTGTTCCAGCTCGATGATCGCCGGGATCGCCTCGCGGCACATGTACTCGATGGCGTCCTGGTCGCCCAGCCAGTCCGAGCCCTTGATGGTGTCGTAGAAGTGGTAGCGCCAGTCGTCTTCGCCCATGTTGCCCAGCGCGGCGGAGATACCGCCCTGCGCGGCCACGGTGTGCGAACGGGTCGGGAAGACCTTGGTCAGGCAGACCGTCTGCAGGCCCTTGGCGGCAAGGCCGAACGTGGCGCGCAGACCGGCACCGCCGGCGCCCACCACGACCATGTCGTACTTGTGTTCGGTAATCTTGTAAGCGGACATCTACTCTGGATTCCTGTCTTGGTGCCTGGACTCAGGCAACGCCGAGCGCAATGCGGGCGACCGCAAAAACACTGACGATCGCGCCGAGCACGGCGATGAACTTCACCGTGGTCTGCAGCGCCAGGGCCAGCAGCGAGTTGTGGATATAGTCTTCCAGCACGACCTGCAGGCCGATCTGGGCGTGCCAGAACATGGCCACCAGGAAGCCGACCAGCAGGATGGCGTTCCACGGTTTGGACACGGCATCGGCGGCGGTCAGGTAATCGGCGTTGATCAGGCCCAGCACGAAGACCAGGAACCAGATCGTCAGCGGCACCAGCGCGGTGGCGGTCAGGCGCTGCAGCACGAAATGCTCGGTGCCGGTCTTGGCCGCGCCCAGGCCGCGCACGTTCTTCAGCGGGGTACGGAACTTGTTCATGCGGCGGCTCCGAGGAAGACGTAGGCCCAGACCAGCGCGGTGATCACCAGGCTGGCGAACACCGACAGCCAGCTGCTGCGCACGAAGGCGGGAATGCTGAAGCCGATCGCGAAGTCCTGCACGATGTGGCGGATGCCGTTGCACAGGTGGTAGGCGAACGACCACGTCCATGCGAACAGGAACAGCTTGCCGTACCAGCTGCCGGCGTGGCCGGTGAAGCAGTTCCAGGATTCAGGACCCATCATCAGGGCGAGCAGGCCGCCCGCGATGATCAGGGCTCCAACAGACAGAAAGATGCCGGTGGCTCGATGCAGGATCGAGGTGGCCATCTGGATCTGCCAGCGATACACCTGAAGGTGCGGGGAAAGGGGACGTTCTCTGGCGGCCATTCGCTGGGCTCGTTGTCTCGGCTGGGCGGCACAATGCCGCGTTGGCTCAATGCTGATCAGAAATCGATGCAGCGTCCGTTTTTCTCCCAGTCTCCATACCGCACCGGATCAAGTCCGCCGCGGCCGCCGATCTCCACAGGCACCTCCGGCGTCGGGACGAGCGTCTGCTCTTCCGGCACCAGCGGGGCTTCAGGTTCGGAATCTGGAGTGGGGGTTGTTTGGCCTATCATGGGTGGTCTCGCAACGCACAAATTTTAGACCCCGTTCACGTGCCTGACAACCTGCCCATGGATTTCATCGGTTTCAAGCGTCTTTCCGGTCACGCGCTGCTCAGTCTGCGCGGCACCGAAGCGGCGCTGTTCGCCCACGCCCAATTCTCCAGCGATGTCACCGCCCTGCCCCCCGGGCACTGGCAGTGGAGCGCCTGGCTGAGCGCCAAGGGCCGCACCCTGTCTGTGTTTCAGCTGTTGAAGGTAGACGCCGGGCACGTGCTGCTGGTGCTGGCCAACGGCGATGCCGATGCGATTGCGTCGCAGTTGCAGCGTTTCGTGTTCCGCCGGAAGGTGAAGATCGAGATCCGCGATGATCTGGTCGTGGCCGGCAGCTTCACTGCGCCGGAAGCGGCCAGCGGGGCCGCGATTGCGCAGCATGGCGAGGTGATGGCGCTGGACGTGGGCAGCGACGCGCTGCCGCGGACCCTGACGATCGGCCCGCTGCCACCCGATATGGACGCGCCTGACCCTGCCTTCGCATTGGCCTGGCGCCAGTCCGACCTGCGCTATGGACTGCCGCGCCTGGACCCGGACCAGCGCGAGCAGTGGACCCCGCAGCAGTTGGGGTTGGACCGGTTGAACGGCTACAGCGTGAAGAAGGGCTGCTACCCCGGCCAGGAAATCGTGGCGCGCACGCATTTCCTGGGCAAGGCCAAGCGGGCGTTGCAGTTGCTGCGCGTGGCCGAAGGCGTCGAGAGCGGCGCCAAGGTGCAGCGGGACGGGGCGGATACCGGTACCGTGGCCAGCGTGGCAGGCGACCTGGCGTTGGCGGTGTTGCCGCTGGAAATGCCCGAAGGCGCGTTGCGCATCAACGGCGTTGAGGCCCACCCGGTCCCGTTGCTGGACGGTCTGGCCCGGTGAGGGGGCCTGTGTCACGACCAACGGTCGTGACCTGCCTCTGGTGCCCTGTCACGACCAACGGTCGTGACCTACCTCTGCCGCGGCGCGTTCCGGACGGTTTGCCGGTAGGTCACGACCGTTGGTCGTGACCCGAGGCCTCACGCGTCGTGGTTCAACCGCTCGCCGGACTCCGCATCGAAGAAATGCAGCCCCTGCGGCTGGATCGCCACGCGGATCGTGCCGCCCACCGCCGGCAACGCCTGCGGCGCCACGCGCATCACCAGCGGCTGGCCACCGTGGGTCATGTTGACGAAGATCTCGTTGCCCACCGGCTCGATTCCGTCGATCACCGCCTCGAACGCGGTCGCATCGCCTGCGGCCGCCGGCTGCAGGTGCTCCGGGCGCACGCCCACCGCCAGGGTCCGCCCGATCCAGGCCGGCTCGATCGTCGCCGCACCCAGCGGCGCACGCAGCGCGCCGTCCCGCACGACCACGCCGGCCTCGCCCTGCTGCAGGGTGCCGCGCAGCACGTTCATCGCGGGACTGCCGAGGAACCCGGCCACGAACAGATTGGCCGGGCGGTCATACAGCGCCATCGGCGTGTCGATCTGCTGGATCACCCCGTCCTTGAGCACCACGATGCGCTGGCCCAGGGTCATCGCCTCGACCTGGTCGTGGGTCACGTAGATCATCGTCGTGCCGAGCTTGCGGTGCAGCTGCGCGATCTCGGTACGCACGCTGTGGCGCAGCTTGGCATCGAGGTTGGACAGCGGTTCGTCCAGCAGGAACACCGCCGGTTCGCGTACCAGGGCGCGGCCCAACGCCACGCGCTGACGCTGGCCGCCGGACATCGCCTTGGGCAGCTTGTCCAGCATGTCGGTCAGGCCCAGGGTCTGCGCCGCTTCGTCGACCCGCTTGGCGATGGTGGCCTTGTCGTGGCCGCGCAGCTTCAGCCCGAAGGCGAGGTTCTCGGCCACGGTCATGTGCGGATACAGCGCGTAACTCTGGAACACCATGGCGATGTCGCGATCCTTGGGCGCCACGTCGTTGACCACCCGGTCGCCGATGCTCAGCGTGCCGCCGCTGATTTCCTCCAGCCCAGCCACCATGCGCAGCAGGGTCGATTTGCCACACCCCGACGGTCCCACCAGGACCATCAATTCCCCATCGGCCACTTCGAAGGTCGCGCCCTGCACGGCCACCTGGCCGTTGTCGTAAACCTTGCGTACGCCCTGCAACTGCACTTTTGCCATGTCACCCATTCCAGTCCGCCCGCTGCCGGGCCGTTGTGCGGAACTGCCGTCGGCCCTCCCGATGGCAGCGCGATGGCGTGGTGCCGCATGACGGCGACCACTGCAATCGAATACAGTCTGCGCATTCTGCCATGTAAACGTTTTCACGTGGCAGTATCCAATGGTCGGTCGTGGCCGTGTCGAATCCAGGGAGAGACATTCTCCCGATTCGCCCGTGACATGCCCCATCATGCGTGGGTACGCGCCTGTTCATGCTGCACAGCAACAACTGGACACCGCCACCTGCTGGACCCCCGAGAACATAGACGAGAAGCGATTGACAACGATGTCACCCGGATCTGAAACTCGAGCGATGCACGACACCCTCTTCCTGTTCGGCGCCACCGGCGACCTCGCCCAGCGCTACCTGTTCCCTTCGTTGCTGCGCCTGCTGGGCGACGGCCTGCTGCCGGAAAACTTCAAGATCCGCGCCCTGGCGCTGTCGGCACATGACACCGACGCGTTCCGCGACATCCTGCGTCCGCGTCTGCAGCAGGCCATGCCGAGTGCGAGCCTGGACTCCATCCAGTCGCTGCTCGAGCGCATCGACTACCGGTCGGTCGACCTGCGCGATGCGCACTCGGTGGCCGAATCGGTACGCGACCTGGTCCACGGCAACTGCGTAAGCTACCTGGCCATTCCGCCGGGCCTGTACATCTCCACCTGCGAAGGCCTGGCCCTGGGCGGAGCGCTGGCAGCGCCGCACCGGCTGATGCTGGAAAAGCCGATCGGCAGCGACAGCGAGAGCGCCGACCACATCCTGGCCACCATCGGCCAGTGGATCGACGAAGACCGCGTGTTCCGCCTGGATCACTACCTGGGCAAGGCGGCGGTGCAGAACCTGATCGCGCTGCGCTTCGGCAACACGCTGCTGGAGGCGGTGTGGAACCGCAACTACATCGAGTCGGTGCACATCCTGGTCGCCGAGAGCGAAGGCGTGGACGGACGCGATGCGTACTACGCACGCTCCGGCGCGCTGCGCGACATGGTCCAGAGCCACATCCTGCAGCTGCTGTGCCTGGTGGCGATGGAACCGCCGGCGTCGCTGGAAGCCGACCGCGTGCGCGATGAAAAGGTCAAGGTACTGCGCGCGCTGCGTCCGCTGGACGCCCGGCACGCGGCACGCGACAGCGTGCGCGGCCGCTACACCGCCGGCACCATCAACGGCCAGCCGGCCCAGGCTTACCAGCCGCCGGAAGGCAGCGACGTGGAAACCTTCGTCGGGGTCACCGCGCACATCGACAACTGGCGCTGGTCCGGGGTGCCGTTCCACCTGGTCACCGGCAAGCGCCTGGCCGAGCGCACCAGTCGCGTGGTGGTCACGCTCAAGCCGGTCACGCACTGGCTGTTCGAGCGCCC
This sequence comes from Stenotrophomonas sp. NPDC077420, assembly GCF_044543385.1. Lineage (NCBI taxonomy): Bacteria > Pseudomonadati > Pseudomonadota > Gammaproteobacteria > Lysobacterales > Lysobacteraceae > Stenotrophomonas > Stenotrophomonas sp. NPDC077420. The sequence continues at coordinate 50,111 of NZ_JBITVZ010000006.1, read as the reverse complement.
CGCCCGTGCCAACGCGACGCCGAACCGCATCACCTTCCAGCTGCAGCCGCAGGAAAACATCGAGCTGGGCCTGATGAGCAGCCTGGCCGGCCCGGAATGGGGCGCGCTGGAACTGCACCCGCTGGAACTCGAACTGTCGGTACCGACCGGCCTGCACCGCCGCATCGCCTATGAGCGGCTGTTCCTGGACGCCTTCAATGGCAACCACGCGCTGTTCGTGCGCGACGACGAAGTGCGTGCGGCCTGGGCCTGGATCGACAGCGTCAGCGAAGCCTGGAAGGACGCGCAGCTGCCGCTGCAACCCTACCCGGCCGGCGAATGGGGCCCGGAACAGGCGTTCGGCTTCCTCCCCGCCGATGTGGATGCGCAGGCCAGCCGCAAGGATCCGGCATGACGGTGTCGACCCAACCGGCGCTGGTCGCCGACATCGGCGGCACCAACGCCCGCTTCGCGCTCGCCGATACCAGCCTGGCCGCGCCGCTGCTCAATGACAGCATCCGCGAGTTCGTGGTGGCCGACTTCCCGTCGCTGGGCGATGCCGCGCGGCACTATCTGGAACAGATCGGCGCGGAGGCGCGTCGCGGCGTGTTTGCCGTGGCCGGTCGCGTGGATGGCGATGAAGCGCGCATCACCAACCACCCGTGGGTGATCTCGCGCATGCGCACCGCGCACATGCTTGGCTTCGACGAGCTGCACCTGATCAACGATTTCGCCGCGCAGGCAATGGCGATCTCGCTGTTGCAGCCGCAGGACGTGGTCCAGGTCGGCGGTGCGGCGTGGTCGCCGGGCAAGCCCGACCAGCCGCGCAACTATGCGGTGATCGGTCCGGGCACCGGGCTGGGCGTGGGCGGGTTGATCCTGCGCCACGGCCGCTGTTACCCGCTGGAAACCGAAGGGGGCCACGTCAGCTTCCCGCCGGGCACGCCGGAGGAAATCCGCATCCTGGAAATCCTGTCCGAGCAGTTCGGCCGGGTTTCCAATGAACGCCTGATCTGCGGCCCGGGCCTGGTCAACATCCATCGCGCGGTCTGCGAGATGGCCGATGTCGATCCGGGCCAGCTGCAGCCGGTGGACGTCACCGCGCGTGCGCTGCATGGCGATCCGCAGGCGATGCGCACGGTGGATCTGTTCTGCGCGGTGTTCGGCGCGATCGCCGGCGACCTGGTGCTGATCCAGGGCGCGTGGGACGGCGTGTTCCTGACCGGCGGGCTGGTGCCGAAGATGCTCGATTCACTGCAGCATTCCGGCTTCCGCCAGCGCTTCGAACACAAGGGGCGCTTCTCCTCGATCATGGCCCGGGTACCGTCGCTGGCGGTGATGCATCCGCATGCCGGGCTGCTGGGCGCGGCGGCGTATGCCGCCGATCTCGAACGTGACCTGCCAGGAGGCACCGCATGAACGCACTGGACAATACCGGGCGCTTCACCCTGATCCGGCACGGCGATGCCGATGCATGGATCGAGGCCGTTGCCGCCGAGATGGCGCAGAACCTCAACGACGACATCGCCACCGACGGCCGCGCGCGCCTGCTGCTGTCCGGCGGCGGCACCCCGGCGCCGGTGTACCAGGCGCTGGCGGAACTGGACGTGCAGTGGGACCGGGTCGAGGTCAGCCTGGTCGACGAGCGCTGGTTGTCGCCCAGGGACAGCGACAGCAACGCGTGGCTGGTGCGCCAGAACCTGCTCACGCGTGCCGAAGGCGCGCATTTCGAGCCGCTGGTATGGGTTGGCAAGCCGCTGCCCGACTGCGTGCACGACGCCAACCTGCAGGCCCGGCAGGGCCGTCCGCCCAGTCTTGCGGTGCTGGGCATGGGCAACGACGGGCACACCGCGTCGCTGTTCCCGGGCTCGCGCGACCTGGCACGGGCGCTGGAAAGTACCCTGCCCTACGCCGCGCTGGACGCCACCGGCTGTCCTGGTGCCAATCAGTGGCCGCTGCGCATCACCCTGACCCCACGTGGGCTGGGCGACTGCCGCCGGCGCCTGTTGCTGCTCCGTGGCAAGCAGAAGCTGGAAGTGCTGAAGCAGGCACTGGAAAGCAACAACGCCCAGCTGTATCCCATCCTCAACGCGATCGACCTGGCCGGCCCCCGACTGCGCATCCACTGGTGCGACTGAGTCCATGCCCGACCTTTTCTTTCGCCTTCTCATAGCCGGTAGCCAATGAGCCTGCACCCCACTCTCCATGCCATCACCGAACGTATCGTCCGTCGCAGCGCAGCGTCGCGCGCTGCGTACCTGGCCGGTATCGATGCCGCGCTGCGCGATGGTCCGTTCCGTTCGCGCCTGAGCTGCGGCAACCTGGCGCACGGTTTCGCTGCGTGCGGTCCGACCGACAAGAGCCGCCTGCGTGGCGGGGTGACGCCGAACCTGGGCATCATCACTGCCTACAACGACATGCTGTCGGCGCACCAGCCGTTCGAGCACTACCCGGAGATCCTGCGCGAAACGGCGCGCTCGCTGGGCGCGACCGCGCAGGTGGCGGGGGGCGTGCCGGCGATGTGCGACGGGGTCACGCAGGGGCGCGGCGGGATGGAACTGTCGCTGTTCTCGCGCGATGTGATCGCGCAGTCGACGGCGATCGGGCTGAGCCATGACATGTTCGACAGCACGGTCTATCTGGGCGTGTGCGACAAGATCGTGCCTGGGCTGCTGATCGGTGCGCTGGCGTTCGGCCACCTGCCGGCGATCTTCCTGCCGGCCGGCCCGATGACGCCGGGCATTCCGAACAAGCAGAAGGCCGAGGTACGCGAGCGTTACGCGGCGGGCCAGGCCACGCGCGAGGAGCTGCTGGAGGCGGAGTCTGCGTCGTACCACGGCGCGGGCACGTGCACGTTCTACGGCACGGCCAATTCCAACCAGACGCTGCTGGAGGCGATGGGGGTGCAGCTGCCGGGCGCGTCGTTCGTCAATCCAGACACGCCGCTGCGCGATGCGCTGACCCGGCATGCAGCGGCACGGGCGCTGGAGATCTGCGCGCTGGGCGACGATTTCCGTCCGCTGGGGCGGTTGATCGACGAGCGTGCGATCGTCAATGCGGTGGTCACGCTGATGGCCACGGGCGGTTCGACCAACCATACGATCCACTGGATCGCGGTGGCGCGGGCGGCGGGCATCGTGCTGACCTGGGACGACATGGACCAGCTGTCGCAGCTGGTGCCGTTGCTGGCGCGGGTGTACCCGAACGGGGAGGCGGACGTGAACCGCTTCGCCGCGGCGGGCGGCACGGCGTTCGTGTTCCGTGAGCTGATGGACGCGGGGCTGATGCACGCGGACCTGGTGACGGTGGCCGAGGGCGGCATGCGCCAGTACACGCAGGACCCGACGTTGCGCGAGGGCGGACTGAGCTGGGTCGACGGGATCACCGAGAGCGCGGACCGGGAGGTGGTGCGCGGGGTGGCCGAGCCGTTCGAGTCGCAGGGCGGGTTGCGGCTGCTGCGCGGCAACCTGGGCCGTTCGTTGATCAAGCTGTCGGCGGTGAAGCCGCAATACCGGACCATCGAGGCGCCGGCGGTGGTGGTGGATGCGCCGCAGGTCCTGAACAAGCTGCACGCGGCGGGCCTGCTGCCGCAGGATTTCGTGGCGGTGGTGCGTTACCAGGGGCCGCGTGCGAACGGGATGCCGGAGCTGCATTCGCTGGCGCCGCTGCTGGGGCTGCTGCAGAACCAGGGCCGGCGGGTGGCGCTGGTCACGGACGGTCGCCTGTCGGGCGCGTCGGGCAAGTTCCCGGCGGCGATCCACATGACGCCGGAGGCCTCGCGCGGTGGGCCGCTGGCGCGGGTGCGCGAGGGCGACATCATCCGCATGGACGGCGAGGCCGGCACGCTGGAAGTGCTGGTGGATGCGGCCGAGTGGGCGGCACGCGAGCTGGCGCCGAACACGGCACCGGCGGCGCACGACCTGGGCCGCAACCTGTTCGCAATGAACCGCCGCCTGGTCGGTCCGGCCGACCAGGGCGCGATCTCGATCTCGTGCGGCCCGGCCACGGACGACGGCGACATCTGGAACTACGACGCCGAATACGAACTGGGCCACGATGCGGCGGCAGCGTTGGCCCCGCACGAAGCCAAAGACGCCTGACGGTCTACTGCGAAAAGCGGCGGTGGGCTTCACTCCGGTGAGGCAACGGCGGGGGGCCCCTCCGGGACACGCCGTGCATACGTCCATGTAGGCTCGTAGAAAACATCCATGTTTTCTACGGTCCCTGCGGGGCCCCCCGCCGCTGCCTCACGACACATCGCGGCGCCTCACTCGGAGGCGTGTCCCTGGTAGCGCCGACCGTTGGTCGGCCCTCGGGATCCGGGGTGACACTCCGGCAATAGGCAGGCCTTGAACCCTGCCATCCACTGCTTCGAACTACACAAAAAGGCTTCCCCATGACCATCGCCGAACATCAAAAACGCGCTGAATCCCTCCTCCAAGCCGCCGGCATCCTGCCGGTCGTTACCGTGCATACCCTCGACCAGGCACGCGCGGTCAGCGCGGCGTTGCTGGAAGGTGGCCTGCCGGCGATCGAGCTGACCCTGCGTACGCCGGTGGCGATGGAGGCGTTGGCGATGCTCAAGCGCGAGCTGCCGGACGTGGTGGTGGGTGCGGGCACGGTGCTGACGGTCGAGCAGATGCAGCAGGCGATCGATGCGGGCGCGGACTTCCTGGTGACGCCGGGCACGCCGGCGTTCATGGCCGATGCACTGGCGGCGGCGCCGTTGCCGGTCGTGCCGGGCGCGGCCTCGCCGACCGAACTGCTGGAGCTGTATCGGCGCGGCTTCCGGGTCTGCAAGCTGTTCCCGGCGTCGGCGGTGGGTGGGCTGGCGATGATCAAGGGCCTGGCCGGCCCGATTCCGGACCTGAAGCTGTGCCCGACCGGCGGCATCACGGAAACGACGGCGGCCGAGTACCTGGAGCAGAAGAACGTGGTCTGCATCGGCGGTTCGTGGATGGTGCCGGGCAACTGGATCGAAAACGGCGAGTGGGACAAGGTGCGCGAAAGCGCTGCCGGTGCGGCGAAGATCGTGGCACGGGTGCGCTCGCACTGAACGAAAAATGCCCGGCGATGCCGGGCATTCTTTTTACCGCTGCGAGGCGGCGTTCACATCGGCCGGGCCGGATCCACCAGGCCGTACTGGCTCGCCATCCGGGCCAATGCGATGTTGTCGTGGATGCCCATCTTCTCGAACAGGCGCGCCTTGTGCGTGTTGACGGTCTTGGCGCTCAGGCTGAGGCGCTTGGCGATGTCTTCCTGGCGCAGCCCCTGGGTGAGCAGGAGCGCTACTTCGAGCTCGCGCGGGGACAGGCTGTCGAACGGCGACTGCGTGCCTTCAACGTTCGACAGGGCCATGTTCTGGGCGATGCTGCTGCCCAGGTAACGCCGGCCGAGCGCGGCGTCGCGCACCGCACGCAGCAGTTCCTGGGCATCGCAGGCCTTGCCGATGTAGCCCGACGCGCCGGCTTCGAGCAGGCGCTTGGGCATGGGGCCGTCTTCCAGCACGGAGACGATCACCACGCGGGTGCCGTGGTCGCCACGCACCACGCGCTCGGTCACTTCCATGCCGCTCACGCCGGGCAGGTGCAGGTCGCACAGCACCACGTCGGGGCGCAGCTGGCGGATCGCGGGCAGCGCGTCTTCCCCGGACTCGGCCTCGCCCACCACGTCGATGTCCGTTTCCTTGGACAGGATCATCTTCATGCCGGTCCGCACCAGCGCGTGATCGTCCACCAGATACACTCGAATCGTCATCCCACCCACCCTGTTCCAAACGCTGCAAATCCGGGGCAAGCCTAGCCCCGGGGTCCTGCGATAACAAGGAAGATCGATCCCCATCAGCGCGTTCTGGTGCCCGCATCACAAACGAAATGGGCTACCCCTGCCCCATGCCTCTCGTCCAGGCCAAATCGGTATATGGGACCTATCAGAGTCCACAGTCGCCGCTGCCGCTTCCAGCCTGCCTGCACGGACCGCAGGTGCAGGCGGTCAGTCGGCGCGCCGCCAGGGATGGCGGCGACGGAACATCACCAGGAAGCACCCTACCACCCAAACCAGTGCGGCACACCATCCGGCCAGGATGTCGGAAGGATAATGCACGCCCAGGTAGATCCGGGACAGGCTGACCGCGCCGGCGAACAGCACGCCGAACACCACCGCCGGCCAGCGCCAGCGGGTGTTCCAGGCCAGCAGGACCAGCACCGCGGCCAGGGTCATCGAGCCCATGGCGTGGCCGCTGGGGAAGCTGTAGGTACTTTCCGGGGCGATCGACTCCCACAGGGTGGGCCGGTCGCGCTGGAAGAACTGCTTGCTGCCGATGTTGAGCAGGGCCGAGCCGGCGAAGCTGAGCGCGGCGAAGCTGGCTTCGCGCCAGCGCCGGCGCAGCAGCAGGACCAGCACGATCAGGATGTCGGCCGGGATCACCCCCCACTGGTAGCCGATCCGGGAAATGAACACGAACGCGGCATCCAGGCTGGGCCGGGCCACGTCATGCATTTTCCACAACAGCGGGGCGTCGAAGTAAAACGCCTCCAGCTCGTGCACTTCGTCGGCCAGCGCCACGAACCCGGCCAGCGGCAGCAACACGCCGGCAAACAGCAGCACGAAGCGCCAGGCATTGCCGGCCATCCACTGGCGGAACCCAGCGGCCGGTTCAGGGGCCGCCAGCACGGTGGGCTTATCCGACGCTTCGGACATACTTGCGTTCGACGTACGCGTCGATCAGGGCCACGAATTCCTGGGCGATGTTGTCACCGCGCAGGGTCACGGTCTTTTCGCCATCCACGAACACCGGTGCGGCCGGGGTTTCACCGGTGCCGGGCAGCGAGATGCCGATGTTGGCGTGGCGCGATTCGCCCGGCCCGTTGACGATGCAGCCCATCACCGCCAGCGTCATGTTCTCGGCGCCGGGATGGCTCACCTTCCATTCGGGCATCTTGCCACGCACGTGGTTCTGCACGACCTTGGCCAGCTCCTGGAAGAACTCGGAGGTGGTGCGGCCGCAGCCCGGGCACGCGGTGACCAGCGGGGTAAAGGCGCGCTGGCCGGTGGTCTGCAGCAGTTCCTGGGCGACGATCACTTCCTGCGTGCGCGACTGGCCCGGTTCGGGCGTCAGCGAAATGCGGATGGTGTCGCCGATCCCCTCCTGCAGCAGCACGGCCAGCGCCGCCGAGGAAGCGACGATGCCCTTGCTGCCGATGCCGGCTTCGGTCAGGCCCAGGTGCAGGGCGAAGTCCGAACGCTGGGCCAGGTCACGGTACACCGCGATCAGTTCCTGCACGCCGCTGACCTTGGCCGACAGCACGATGCGATCGCGCGGCAGGCCCAGTTCCACGGCGGTGTGGGCCGAGTCCAGCGCCGAGCGGATCAGCGCTTCGCGCAGCACCCGGCCGGCGTCCCAGGGCTGGGCGCGCTGGCTGTTTTCGTCCATCAGGCGCGCGGCCAGCGACTGGTCCAGCGAGCCCCAGTTGGCACCGATGCGCACCGGCTTGTCGTAGCGGATCGCGAACTCGATCAGCTGCGCGAACTGGGTGTCCTTCTTCTTGCCGAAGCCCACGTTGCCCGGGTTGATCCGGTACTTGGCGAGCGCTTCGGCGCAGGCCGGCTCCTGGGTCAGCAGCTGGTGGCCGTTGTAATGGAAGTCGCCGATCAGGGGGACGTCGATCCCCATCATCCGCAGCTTCTCCACGATACGCGGGATGGCCGCGGCGGATTCGGGATTGTTGACGGTCAGCCGCACCATTTCCGAGCCGGCCCGCCACAGTTCGGCCACCTGCTTGACGCTGGAGGCGACGTCGGCGGTATCGGTGTTGGTCATCGACTGCACCACCACGGGCTTGCCCCCGCCCACGACCACGCCGCCGATACGGACGGCCTGGGTCTGGCGGCGGGCCCACACGGTGGTGTCGGAGGGTTGGGTCGGTTGGCTGACGGCGTCGTGCATCCAGGCATTTTAGCGCGCCAAGCGCACCGGTAGGTGCCGACCGTTGGTCGGCACTCATTTTCGCCATGGAGCGGCCCGATGCGGCCGATTGTCGCAGGCAGCCGGCCGCGCAAGCGCATACGATGGCAGCCGATGACCGGTACCGACGCCCCCTTCCTCCGCACCCTGTGCAGCCTGCGCTGGCTGGCCGTGGCCGGCCAGGCCGCGACCATCCTGGTGGCCAGCCAGGTCCTGGGCCTGGAACTGCCGCAGCTGCCGCTGTGGTCCGGGGTGCTGGTGCTGATCCTGTTCAATCTCTACGCGCAGTTGCGGGTGCTGGATGCCGATACCGCGCCGCTGACCGCCTTCTGCCACATCCTGGTGGACGTGGCGGTGCTGACCTGGATGGTCGGCTGGAGCGGCGGGGTCGCCAACCCGTTCGGCTCGCTGTTCCTGATCCTGATCGCGCTGGCCGCACTGGCGCTGCCGGTGCGCTGGACGCTGGCGGTGGCCGCGGCGTGCCTGATCGGCTATGCGGTCAGCGGCATGTTCGGCAAGCCGCTCCCGCACGGGTACTTCACCGCCATGGACCTGCACCAGTGGGGCGTGGTGGCCAACTTCCTGCTGTCGGCGGCGGTCGTGCTGGCGTTCGCCACGCGCCTGGCGATGGCGTTGCGCCGGCGCGAGCACGAACTGGCATTGCTGCGCGAGCGCTTCGCGCGCAACGAGGGCATCGTGGCGCTGGCCACGCATGCGGCGTCGGTCGCGCATGAACTCAATACGCCGCTGGCGACCATGACCCTGCTGGCCGATGACATCGCCGACCAGACCGACAACCCGGAAGTGCGCGATGACGTGGATACGCTGCGCGAGCTGCTGGTCCAGTGCCGCGAGCGCGTGCTGGCGCTGGCCCGCCCGGCCGCCGGCCAGGCGCGCGGCGACGCGCCGGTGACGCTGCCGCAGGTGCTGGAGCAGTGGCGGCTGGTGCGACCCACCATCACCCTCCGGCGCAACGACGATGCCCCGCTGCAGCTCCCGCTGGACCCGGGCATCGGGCACCTGCTGATGGTGCTGCTCAACAATGCCGCCGACGCCGGGGAACAGGCCGAGCGGCCGCAGGTGGACCTCACGCTGCGCATCGAGGGCCGCGACCTGATCGGCGAAGTCCGCGATTACGGCCGGGGCTTCGATGCGCGCGATGCGGTGCTGCCCGGTACCCTGTTCAACAGCGGCAAGACCCAGGGCATGGGCGTGGGCCTGGCCCTGTCCCACGCCACCATCGAGCGCCTGGAAGGCGAGTTGTGGATGCGCCCGGCGCAAGGCGCCGGCACCCGCGTCGGCTTCCGCCTGCCCCTGGCCGCACCGGAGATTTCGCAATGAATACCCCCACCCTGCCCGCCTCCAGCCACGGCCTGCTGGTCGACGACGATGAACTGTACCTGCGCACGCTGCAGCGCAGCCTGGCCCGCAAGGGTCTTGAAACCGTAACCGCGAGCGACATCGCCTCGGCACTGCTGCTGGCCCGGCAACAGCCGCCGGCCTACGCGCTGATCGACCTGAAGCTGGGCGCGGAATCGGGGCTGGCGTTGATCCAGCCGCTGCGGGCGTTGCGCGAAGACATGCGGATCCTGCTGGTGACCGGTTACGCCAGCATTGCCACCGCGGTGGAGGCGATCAAGCTGGGCGCCGATGACTACCTGCCCAAGCCGGCCACGGTGCCGATGATCCTGCGTGCGTTGGGCGAGGAAGACGACGGCCCGGCCGACGAGGGCGAGATGGAGCCACCGGATGCGATGACTCCGATCAGCCGGTTGCAGTGGGAACACATCCAGCAGGCGATGCACGAAACGGGCGGCAACGTGTCGGCGGCGGCGCGCCTGCTCGGCATGCACCGGCGTTCATTGCAGAGAAAATTGGCGAAACGGCCAAGCCCGGAGCGCGATCCGACGAGGTAATGGCGGGATCGCGACGCGACGACCAACGGTCGTCGCCTACCGGGATCCCCAAGCAGCGACCCGGTAGGTATCGACCGTTGGTCGATACGCCCCCCGGTAGGTATCGACCATTGGTCGATGCGCCCCCCCGGTAGGTATCGACCATTGGTCGATGCGCCCCCCCGGTAGGTATCGACCGTTGGTCGATACTGCTTGTCAGCGAAGCCGCCCCAGCAGCTCCAGCGTCACCGGATCGGTAATCCCATGCGCTTCGCCCTGCAGCGCCGGCAGCAGCTGGCTGGCCAGCTGCTTGCCAAGCTCCACGCCGAACTGGTCGAAGGCATTGATGTTCCAGACCAGCGACTGCACGTACACGGCGTGTTCGTACATCGCGATCAGCGCCCCCAGCGACTGCGGGGTCAACGCGTCCAGCAGGATCAGCGTGCTCGGGCGGCCGCCCGGATACTCGCGGTGCGGATCGTCGCTGCCCTGGCCGTTGGCCAGTGCTTCGGTCTGCGCCAGCAGGTTGGCCATCAGCGCCTGGTGGTTGATCTGATAGGGGTCGTCGTTGTGCACGCAGCCGATGAAATCGGCCGGGATCACGCTGGTGCCCTGGTGCAGCGCCTGGAAGAAGCTGTGCTGCACGTCGGTGCCCGCCCCGCCCCACCACACCGACACGGTGTCGCTGCCCACCGGGCTGCCGTCGAGCTGCACGCGCTTGCCCAGGCTTTCCATCACCAGCTGCTGCAGGTAGGCCGGCAGCAGCGCCAGGCGCTGGTCGTAGGTCATCACCGCATGGGTGGCATGGCCAAGCAGGTTGCGGTTCCAGATGTCGGTGAGCGCGTGCAGCACCGGCAGGTTGCGGTCCAGCGGCGCGTTGAGCGCGTGTGAGTCCATCTCGGCGGCACCGGCCAGCAGCCGTTCGAAACGCGCGAAGCCGATCGCCAGCGCGATCGGGAAGCCGACCGCCGACCACAGCGAATAGCGCCCGCCCACCCAGTCCCACATCGGCAGCACGCGGCCGGCAGCAATCGAGAAGGCCTTGGCGGCACGCTCGGGGTTGGCGCTGACCGCGTACAGGCGGTCGCTGCCGCCCAGCCAGTCGTGCAGGATCTGCCCGTTGAGCAGGGTTTCCTGGGTGCCGAAGGTCTTGGAAATGAGGATGCCGGCGGTGGTGGCCGGATCGAGCATGGCCAGGGTGCGCTGCATGGCGGCGCCGTCGACGTTGGACACGAAATGCACGCGGAAACGCGCGCCGCTCACCGGGCGCAGGGCATCGGCGACCAGGCGCGGGCCAAGATCGGAACCGCCGATGCCAACGCTGACGATGTCGGTGACGTTGGTCTTTTCGAGCGCGGCGATCAGCTCGCCCATCTGGGCGCGCACCTTGGCGGCGGTGGCGAAGGCGTCAGCGGCAACCGGCGCACCACTCACATCGCCACGCAGGGCGGTGTGCAGGGCGGCGCGGCCTTCGGTGACGTTGACCGTCTCACCGCGGAACAGGCGCTGGAAGCCGCCGGCGACATCGCGCTCGGCGGCCAGCTGCAGCAGCGCATCCAACGCCGCGCGGTCGTACTTCTGCCGCGCGAAGTTGGCATACAACGGACCGACCCGCAGCCCCAGCGATTGTGCGCGACCGGGTTCGGCGGCGATCAGTGCGGGGATGCTCGCGCCACGCAGGCGCTGGGCATGGGAGTGAAGCGGGTCTAGTCCGTTGTTCTGTGTCATGCGGCCTGGGTCGGGATGCTGTCGTTGGTGTGGGAGATCTGGTTGTTGCCGTCCACATATACCAACTTCGGGCGGAAGCTGTCAGCTTCTTCTTCGCTCATGCTGGCAAAGGCGGCGATGATGATGATGTCACCGACCTGCACGTGGCGCGCGGCGCCACCGTTGAGCGAGACGACGCCGCTGCCGGCCTCGGCACGGATGGCATAGGTGGAGAAGCGCGCACCGTTGGTGACGTCCCAGATGTGCACCTGTTCGAACTCACGGATGCCGGTAGCCAGCAGCAGGTTGTCATCGATGGCGATGGACCCTTCATAGTTCAGCTCCGAATGGGTCACGGTGGCGCGGTGGATCTTGGTCTTGAGCAGGGAGAGGTGCATGGCACGGGACGACGTAAAGGAAAGGGAAATTCTAGCACCCGGGGGGGCTGCGGCAGGGCAGGCCCCTGCGCTGCTGTGAGCGGTTCAGGCAGATGAGGGGCTGCGGGGTTGAGCGCCTCAGTGCAGACAGCATTCGACAGGTTGCGGATCGCCGGGCGTTGCCCGGCTGCTGATGGAATCGAGCGAACAGCCTGTGGCTGAGGCGATGCCTGGCTTGGGCGGGTCGGGGCGGGTTCGTGGGGGACGCCGTGAACCCATCCATGGGGCTTGGTCGCGGCATCCATGCCGCTCACACCCCCACAAACCCGCCCCGACCCGCCTTTTGACAGTGTGTCGTTGCCACGGGAAAGGCGGAGGACGGCCGTTGGCCGTCAACTGGCCTCGATTTGGGTCATGCGTAACCGAACGTTGATCCGTTCACGGCGGTTGTTTGGGAACCAACCCTACCGGGTCGCGGCGCCCGACTGTTGCCGACCAACGGTCTGCATTCCGCGTTTCCCGTGGCCTAAAGCCAACTGTCGGAGGGTCGGCCGGGGCGGGTTTGCGGGACCGTAGAAAACATGGATGTTTTCTACGAGCCCCCATGGACGGGTTCACGGCGTGTCCCGCAAACCCGCACCGGTCGACCCAGCTCAGACCAAGGCTCAGCTATCGGCTGTTTGCCAAGTTGCGTGAAGCAGTCGGCCTTGGGGCCGACTGCCAAGGGATCCAGCGCAATCCGTTGCTGGCGCTCACCCGATCGCTATCAGAACTCGAGGTTGTCGATGAGGCGGGTGGTGCCGATGCGCGCGGCGATCAGGGCCACGCGGTTGCCGTCTTCGCTGTCGGCCGGCTCGGACAGGTCCGGCTTGCGCACGACCGCGTAATCGACCTGGAACCCGGCGGCCTGCAGGGCGGCAGCGGCTTCGGCTTCGATCGTGCTGCGCGCTTTGCCGGCGATGAAGCCTTCGCGCATGCCCAGCAGCACCTGGTGGATGGTGGTCGAGACCGGGCGCTGCTCGGCGTTGAGGTACTGGTTGCGCGAGCTCATGGCCAGGCCGTCGGTTTCGCGCACGATGTCGCCGCCCACGATCTGGATCGGGAAGGCCAGGTCTTCCACCATCTGGCGGATCACCGCCAGCTGCTGGTAGTCCTTCTTGCCGAAGGCAGCCACGTCCGGCTGAACCTGGTTGAACAGGCGCGAGACTACGGTGCACACGCCGTCGAAGTGGCCCGGGCGGTGGGCGCCTTCGAGCAGGCTGGAAATGCCCGGCACGTTCACGCTGGCCGCCAGTTCCACCCCGAACGGGTACATCGACTCGACCGTGGGCAGCCACAGCACGTCACAGCCGGCCTGCTCCAGTCCGGTGGTGTCGGCTTCCGGGGTGCGCGGGTAGCGGGTGAAGTCTTCGTTCGGGCCGAACTGGGTCGGGTTGACGAACACGCTGGAGACCACGCGGTCGGCGTATTGCTTTGCCAGGGTGACCAGGGAGTAATGGCCGGCGTGCAGGTTGCCCATGGTGGGGACCAGCGCGACGCGCAGGCCCTCGCGCTTCCAGCCGTTGACGACGGCGCGCAGGCGGGACAGTTCGGTGACGGTGTCGATCATGAGGCGTAGGCGTGTTCTGCGTCGGGGAAGGAGCCGTCGCGCACGGCGTCGGCGTAGGCACGGACCGCGCCGGCGACCGACCCGCCTTCGGCAAGGAAATCCTTGACGAACTTGGGACGGCGGTGGCCGCTGTCCAGGCCGAGGAAATCGTGCAGCACCAGCACCTGCCCGTCGCACTGCGGGCCGGCACCGATGCCGATGGTGGGCACCGACACCGCGGCGGTGACCTCTGCAGCCACCGGCGACGGCAGGCATTCGAGCACCATCATGCTGGCACCCGCCTCGACAACGGCCTTGGCATCTTCAACCAGCTGGCGGGCCGCATCGCCGCGGCCCTGCACGCGGTACCCGCCCAGGCGCAGCACCGACTGCGGGGTCAGGCCCAGGTGCGAACACACCGGGATCTCGCGATCCACCAGGTAACGGATGACGTCCAGCTTGAAGCCGGCGCCTTCGATCTTGACCATCTCCGCGCCGGCCTGGAGCAGGCGCAGCGAGGCCTCGAAGGCGCGCTCAGGGGTGGCATCGGCACCGAACGGCAGGTCGGCGATCAGCAGCGCGCGGGTCAGCACCCGGGCCACGCAGGCGGTGTGGTAGACCATGTCGTCGGTGGTCACCGGCAGGGTCGAATCGTGCCCCTGCACCACCATGCCCAGCGAATCGCCGATCAGGATCAGGTCGACGCCATTGGCGTCGAAGGTGCGCGCGAAGCCTGCATCGTAGGCGGTCAGCATGACCAGCTTCTGGCCGTTGCGCTTGGCCTCGGCCAAGGCGGGCACGGTCCAGGGCTTGCTGTCTGCGTGGGTACTCATGAGCTGATAACCGGTGGCGATAAGCCCCGCATTATCCTCCTATTGGGGCGATCCCGCTGGCCTCGATACGCATCGCAGCATCCTGCACGCGGCCCTGCCCCGGAATCAGCGCCTCCGGCGCGATCTCCGCCAGCGGCAGCAGCGCGAAGGCGCGCTCGTGCAGGTAGGGGTGCGGCACCTTCAGCTGCGGCAGGTCGATCACCGCATCGCCATACAGCAGCAGGTCCAGGTCCAGCGTGCGCGGGCCCCAGTGCACGGCCGGGTCGCGGACCCGGCCGAAATCGCGCTCGATGCCCAGCAGCGCCTCCAGCAGGGCGGTCGGCGCCAGCCCGGTATCAAGCACCGCAGCAGCGTTGATGAAGGCCGGCTGGTCTTCATTGCCCCAGGCCGGGGTGGTGTACAGCTGCGATCGCGCCCGCAGCGTGGTCAGCGGCAACGCGGCCATCGCCGCGAACGCGCCGCGCAGGGTCTGCGCGGCGTCGCCCAGGTTGGCACCCAGTCCGATACAGGCCAGGGTCACCGGTTACTCGCCTGCGGCCCCACCAGGGCGACGACGGCGGCGACGGCGCTTGCGCGGTGCCCCGTTCTCGTCGAGCTCGACATCGGTGTGCGCCGCGTCCAGCGTGGAATCCAGCTCGGGGCCGGACTGCAGCTGGGCCTCGCGCCAGAAGTCCACGTCGGCCGCGTGCTCGCTGGACGCCACCTGGCGCAGGGCGAGGAAGTCGAAGGCGGCGCGGAAGCGCGGATGGGTCAGGGTGCGGATCACGCGCTTGCGCTGGCGCGAACTGAAGCGCCCCTGCAGCAGCCAGATCTCCTGCATCGGCAGCGAGAACCGCCGCGGCAGCGCGATGGTGGTCAACTGGTGCAGGGTGACCCGGTCGGCGGCGCGGCGCTGCGCCTCCTCCAGCGCCACGCCCTGCTTCTGCAGGGTGGCCAGCGCACGGCAGAAGGCCGGCCACAGCAACAGCGCGAACAGGAACGAGGGCGACACCGGCTCGTCGTTGGCCACGCGCTGGTCGGTGTTGCCCAGGCCTTCGATCACCATGCGGCGCAGCGCGCCACTGCGGTTGCTGCGCAGCGCTGCGGCACTTTCCGGGAACATCACGTCGAGCAGGCCGTAGCGCTCCAGCCCTTCGAAGCTGGCCACGCCGTGCCCGGACAGGAACAGCTTGAGCACCTCCTCGAACAGGCGCGCGGGCGCGGCTTCGCCGAGCAGGCTGGCCAGGCGCGGCAGCGGTTCGGCGGTCGCCTGGTCGATCTGGAAGCCCAGCTTGGCCGCCAGGCGTACCGCGCGCAGCATGCGCACCGGATCTTCCTGGTAGCGCTTTTCCGGGTCGCCGATGAGTTTCATCAGGCGCGCCTGCACGTCTTCGAAGCCGCCGGTGTAGTCGCGCACCGAAAAGTCTTCGATGGCGTAGTACAGCGCGTTGCAGGTGAAGTCGCGGCGCACGGCATCGTCTTCGATGCTGCCGTACACGTTGTCGCGCACCAGCATGCCGTTTTCCATTTCGCGGTCGCCGCTGCCGTCATCGATGTTGGCGCGGAAGGTCGCCACTTCGATGATTTCGCGGCCGAACACCACATGCGCCAGGCGGAAACGGCGCCCGATCAGGCGGCAGTTGCGGAACAGCGACTTGACCTGTTCGGGCGTGGCGTCGGTGGCCACGTCGAAATCCTTGGGGTTGCCGCCGACCAGCAGGTCGCGCACGGCGCCGCCCACCAGGTAGGCGCCGAAGCCCGACTCACGCAGCCGGTACAGAACGCGCAGGGCGTTGGGGCTGATGTCCTTGCGGGAGATGTTGTGCTGGTCGCGGGGGATCACGCGCAGACTGAACGGTGATGTAGCGGAGGAATTGATGTTGGCGCTTCCGGTTGAAGTTTCGGGATTGCCCAATGGCATCGAGGTCCATATACTAGCGCGCTGCGCAGTTCGCGACAAAGCATGCTCCCTTCGTCTAGAGGTTAGGACGTGGCCCTCTCAAGGCTAAAACAGGGGTTCGAGTCCCCTAGGGAGCACCACTGCCGTGCAGCAGCAATGAAAAACCCCGCCTCGGCGGGGTTTTTGCGTTGGGGGGCGCCCTACCCCTCCATCTGTTCGAGCTCCCGGCCCTTGGTCTCGCGGACGTAGCGCAGGACGAAGAAGATCGAGGCCACGGCGGCCACGGTGTAGATGCCGTAGGCCCCGGCCAGGCCGATGCCGGCCAGCAGGATCGGGAAGGACACGGTGATGGCGAAGTTGGCGCTCCACTGCGCGGCGCCGGCGACGGCCAGGCCCGAGCCGCGGATCTGGTTGGGGAACATTTCGCCCAGCATCACCCACATCACCGGGCCCCAGGACATGTTGAAGAACACGACGTAGACGTTGGCCGCCACCAGCGCCAGCCGGCCCATGCCGTCGGACAGCTGCAGGTGCCCGTCAGCCAGGGTGCCGCTGGAGAAGGCCACGACCATCAGCGCCAGCGCCACGGACATGCCGACCGACCCGACCCACAGCAGCGGCTTGCGCCCGATGCGGTCGATCAGGACCACGGTCAGCAGGCAGGCGCCGATGCTGAGCGCACCGGACAGCACATTGATCAGCAGGGCGTCGTTTTCGGAGAAGCCGACCGCCTGCCACAGCACCGCGCCGTAGTAGAAGACCACGTTGATGCCGACCAACTGCTGGAACACGGCCAGGCCGATGCCGATCCAGACGATGCGGCGCAGCTTGCCGCTGGCCTTGTCGACCAGGTCGGACAGGCGCGGGCGATGCTGGTCCTGGGCCAGCGAGCCTTCGATCTCGGCGATCTTGGCCTGGGCTTCCACCGGTCCATACAGGCGGGTCATCACCTCCAGGGCTTCGGCGCGACGCCCTTTCACCACCAGGTAGCGCGGGCTCTCCGGGATCGCCAGCAGCAGTACCAGGAACAGCGCGGAGGGAATGGCCTGCATCCAGAACATCCAGCGCCACGCGGCCTGGCCCAGCCACAGGGCTTCGGTGGAGGCGCCGGCGGCGCGGGCGAGCAGGTAGTTGCTCAGGAAGGCGCAGAACAGGCCGCTGATGATGGCGATCTGCTGCACCGTGGCCAGCCGCCCGCGATAGCGGGCCGAGGCGACTTCGGCAATATAGGCAGGCGACATCACGCTGGCGGCGCCGACGGCGATACCGCCGACGACACGGGCGATCACGAAGGCGAGCGAGCTGTGCGCGGCACCGGCGCCCAGGGCGGACAGCAGGAACATGACGGCGGCGATGATCAGCACGCCGCGCCGGCCGATGCGGTCGCCCAGGCGACCGGCGAAGAAGGCGCCGACCGCGCAGCCGAGCAGCATGGAGGCAACCTCGAAGCCGATCCCGGCTTCGCTGGACTGGAAGGTCTGTTTGAGTCCGTCGACGGTGCCGTTGATCACGCCGCTGTCGAACCCGAACAGGAACCCGCCGATGGTGGCGACGCAGCTGATCAGGACAATGAAGGAGGTGTTTTCGCCACGGGTGGCGTTGGCTGCAAGTGTGGTGGACATAAGGGTCCTGGCAGGAGTGGGACGACGACGGTCGGCGCAGCGGTTACTCGTTCAGCAGGTTGTCACACGTCCCTACCGCTGCACAGGGGGCCGCGAAGGCCGGTCTGGCGGCCGGTTGGCCGTCCTCCTGTCTACCGGTAGGCATCGGCATCTAACCCTACCGACCGCCCCCGGCGCATCGTGCACTGCGACAAAGCCGCAACTGTTCTAGAATTGTCCGGCTTACTGTCGGATCCAGATCCTGCCATGCCCTTTGTCGTCACCGAAAACTGCATCAAGTGCAAACACACCGATTGCGTGGAAGTGTGCCCCGTGGACTGCTTCCACGAGGGTCCGAACTTCCTGGTGATCGACCCGGACGAGTGCATCGACTGCACCCTGTGCGAGCCCGAATGCCCGGTCAACGCGATCTTCCCCGAAGACGACGTGCCCGCCGGGCAGGAAACCTTCGTGGAACTCAACGCCGAGCTGGCCAAGGCCTGGCCGGTGCTGACCGTGCGCAAGGACCCGCCTGCGGATGCCGGCGACTGGGACGGGGTACCGGACAAGCTCCAGTTCCTGGAGCGGTGAATATCTGAAAAAGGCGCCTTGGGCGCCTTTTTCTTTGGATTGCGGTGGTTGGCTTGGAGCCGGGCGTTGCCCGGCTTCCTGCATTGTGGCGAACAGCTGGGGCCTGCAAACGTTCCCTTGCTTGGGCCGGCGGGGGCGGGTATGCGGCGTCCCCCACAAACCCGCCCCGACCCGCCTTAGCCAGGGATCGGATCAGCCAAGGGCTGTTCGCCAAAAAGCATGAAGCCGGGCAAAGCCCGGCTCCAAGGGGTTGCATGCAATCCGGGGCAGCCAGGCAGGGCCTGGCTCTACGGCGTCCCGGGTTGCTGCGTTACTGCGCCAGCTTGGCCTTCAGCTCGCCGAGCAGCTTGGTCGGGGCTGCGCCGGTGGCCGGGAGGCCGCGCGGGTCGACGGCCGAGATGTAGGCGCCGGCTTCGACGGCGACCACGCGGACCAGGAAATCGCTGCCTTCATAGTTCACGTCGAACGAGCCCAGCAGCTGGGCCTTGCTGGCGATCTTCACGCCGTCCACCGACTCCAGCGCGGTGCCGACCTTGCCGAACACCTCTTCCTTGCTGCCCGGAATGGTGAAGCCGGCGTTGTTGGCAGCCGCTGCCGGCGCCTGCGCCGGCTTGGCCGCCTGCGATGCCAGCACCGGCACCTGCGCGCCCGGGTTGTTGCCCGGCGCGTTCAGGTCCGGCGGCACTTCCAGCGGACGCACTTCCGGCGCCATGGCGTAGTCGCCGCGGGCACCCCGCTTGAAGCAGCCGGTGGTGCCGATCAGCGTGGCAGTGGCCACGATCGCAAACGACAGGACGCGGAGGACGGAAACGGATTGACGCATGTGGATCTCCTGGGTCAGGCCACTGATGTCAGTGGCTGGAAAGGGCTTCGAGCGCACCGATGTCGGTGGCCAGGTGTTCGGCGGCGGCGTGGTGGGCGGCCGACAGCGGCAGCAGCGGCAGGCGCAGACCATGGCCGATGCCGATCCGGCGCAGCAGGTCCTTCACCGGAATGGGGTTGGGCTCAACCCCGCAGAATTCATGGAACGGTTCCAGGCGGGCATCCCAGGCTTCGGTCGCCTCGCGCTCGCCCGCCGCCGCCAGGTCGCACATGCGCCGGTAGGCGCCCGGCAGCGCGTTGGAACCGACCGAGATCAGCCCGTCCACGCCCGACAGGATCGAACGCGCGGCGGTGCCGTCGTCGCCGCTGAGGACGGCGAAGCCCGGCGAACGCAGGGCCAGCAGGGCCTGGACCCGGCCAACGTCGCCAACCGCTTCCTTGATCCCGACGATGTTCGCGTGCGTGGCCAGCTCGGCCACCGTCTCCGGCAGCATGTCGCAGCCGGTCCGGCCCGGCACGTTGTACAGGATGACCGGAAGGCCGCCCTGGTCGGCCACCGCGCGGTAGTGCGCGACCAGCCCGGCCTGGGTCGGGCGCACGTACGGCGGGGTCACCACCAGCGCGTGGGTGGCGCCGTTGGCGGCCGCCCGGCGGGTCTGCTCGATCGTTTTGGCCGTTCCCGACAGGCCGGTCCCGGCCAGCACCGGGACCCGCCCGGCGACCGTTTTGACCGCGCTGCGCAGCAGCTGGTCGTATTCGTCATCGGACAGGGTCGCGGCTTCGCCGGTCGAACCGGCGACTACCACCCCGTGAACGCCACCCTCCAGTTGCAGGTGCAGCAGGCGCTGCCAACCGTCGGGATCCAATGCGCCATTGGCCTGGAAAGGCGTGGCCAGCGCGGTGATGAGACCGGAAAGGGACAAGGAAACGATGCTCGGAAGAAAGGGGGACGCAGGCCACGCAAACGGCGGCCGGACGCACGTTGCATGTTACTTGCGGGTCGAAAGCGCGGGCAAGTATGCTGGACTCCGGCGAACGTGCCGTTCGGCACCGTTCAGACTCACCCCGCATTACCGGAACTTCCTTGACCGACTCCACGCCGCGGCCTGCGCCGACCGAAAACCACCTCCTGATCAACGCCTATACGACGCATCCGGAGTCTCCCCTGCTGCCCGTCACCCGGCGCATTGCCGACAGTGGCTGCAACCTGGTCGATGCCCGCCTGTCCACCGTGGGCCGGGACGTCTCGGTCACCGCCCTGGCCACCGGCTCCTGGGACGCGGTCGCCAAGCTGGAAGCCATGCTGACCCGGCTCGAGCGCGAGGAAGGCCTCAAGCTGGTCTGGTACCGCACCGGCGCCAAGCAGGCGCAGTCCAACCTGCTGCCCTACATCGTCGAAGTGATCGCCGCCGACAAGCCCGGCATCCTGTTCCAGCTGGCCGACTTCTTCGACCGCCAGGGCATCACCATCGAAAACCTGCAGAGCACCCGCTACCGCGCCATGCAGACCGGTGCGGAGATGTTCTCGGCGCAGGTCACCATCGGGGTGCCGGCCAACATGCACATCGCCGCGCTGCGCGACGATTTCCTCGAATTCTGCGACCACCTCAACCTGGACGCGATCATGGACCCGATGAAGTTCTGACGGCTTCGCGCGTTCATCACGAACGCGCGGTGTTTCATGCAGTTGCAAGACGCGTCACTCAGGCTCCGCAGCAAGGACCTCATGAACAACGGCGATACCCTGGACAGCACCACCCTCGCCCTCCCGCTGGCCTTGTCCGGCGGCGACCACACCACCCTCGGCGGCCTCGCCGGCCAGTGGCTGGTGCTGTACTTCTACCCCAAGGACAGCACCCCGGGCTGCACCACCGAGGGCATCGACTTCAATGCCCTGCTGCCGACGTTCAAGCGTGCCGGCGCCCGGGTGTTCGGCGTCTCCCGCGACTCGGTCAAATCCCACGACACCTTCTGCGCCAGGCAGGGCTTTGCCTTCCCGCTGGTCAGCGATGGCGACGAAGCGCTGTGCAGCGCGTTTGATGTAATCAAGCTGAAGAACATGTACGGCAAGCAGGTGCGTGGCATCGAACGCAGCACCTTCCTCATTTCTCCCGACAGTCGTATCGTGCAGTCGTGGCGCAAGGTGAAAGTCGCCGGCCACGCCGAAGCCGTCCTTGACGCCCTGAAGGCCGCGAAAACCCAGTGACCCACCGGTACCCCACATTGGCCATCACCCTGCCCCGCAGGTCGTGATGGCGTGTCCCTGTTCTGCCACCAGGAAATGACGATGACCCGAGGCAAGCGCATCTACGTTCTGGATACCAACGTGCTCATGCACGATCCAACCGCGCTGTTCAAGTTCGAGGAGCATGATGTCTACCTGCCGATGCAGGTGATCGAAGAGCTGGACAACGGCAAGAAGGGCACCTCCGAAGCGAGCCGCAACGCCCGCCAGGTGAGCCGCTTCCTCAACGAGCTGGTGCAGGCCTCGGGCCTGGACAACCTGGCCGACGGCATTCCGCTGCAGCGCCCCAACGGGCTGCAGCTGCGCGGCAAGCAGAGCGTGGGCCTGCTGCGCTTCCAGACCAGCCATTTCGATGCCGGCAAGAGCTTCGGCGCGGTGATTCCGGACAACGCCATCCTCGGTGCGATCCTGGCCCTCAAGGAACAGGTCCCCGAGATCCCGGTGGTGTTCGTCTCCAAGGACATCAACCTGCGCATCAAGGCGGCCATCGCCGGGATCGTCTCGGAAGACTACGAGAATGATCGCGCGCTGGACGACTTCAGCCTGCTCTATACCGGTGCCACCGAACTGCCGGAAGACTTCTGGAAGAAGCACACCGAGGACCTGCGCAGCTGGAGCGACAAGGGCCGCACCAGCTACGAGATCCTGGCCAGGGATGACGAAGACTGGCACCCCAACCAGTACGCCTACCTGCCGGGCGAGGACGACGTCGAACTGCGGGTGGCCAAGGTCGACGGCAGCGGCAAGGTGGTCCTGTCGCTGGTCAACGATTTCCGCCATGGCAGCCATGCGGTGTGGGGCATCAGCGCGCGCAACCGCGAGCAGAACTTCGCGCTCAACGCACTGATGGACCCGGAGATCGATTTCGTCACGCTGCTGGGTACCGCCGGCACCGGCAAGACCCTGCTGGCGTTGGCCGCCGGCCTGGCCCAGACCATGGACCAGCAGCGCTACCGCGAAATCATCATGACCCGCGCCACGGTCAGCGTCGGCGAGGACATCGGTTTCCTGCCGGGTACCGAAGAAGAAAAGATGACCCCGTGGATGGGCGCGCTGACCGACAACCTGGAAGTGCTCACCCATACCCAGGAAGGCGGTGCCTGGGGTCGTGCGGCCACCAATGACCTGATCGCCAGCCGGATCAAGATCCGCTCGCTGAACTTCATGCGCGGGCGCACGTTCCTGTCGCGCTACCTGATCCTGGACGAGGCGCAGAACCTCACGCCCAAGCAGATGAAGACCCTGATCACCCGTGCCGGCCCCGGCACCAAGATCGTCTGCCTGGGCAACGTCGAACAGATCGACACGCCGTACCTGACCGAAACCACCTCGGGCCTGACCTACGCGGTGGACCGCTTCAAGAACTGGCCGCACAGCGCGCACATCACGCTGCGCCGTGGCGAGCGTTCGCGCCTGGCCGATTACGCTTCGGAGGTGTTGTGAACCGTTACCTGTCCCGTGCGTTGCTGCCACTGGTGCTGGCGGCCGTGGCAGCTGCCTGCACGCCTGCCAACACCCGCCCCGGCGCCACCGTGCCGACGGCGGTCAAGACCGGCCAGTCGTGGGTGGTCACCCGCCCGCTGGTGGTTGCCCAGGTCCTGGATACCTGCTCCCGTCCCAGCCCCGGCCAGACGCCGGGGCGGGTCACCGGCTACTGGGCACCCAGCCGCCAGCAGGTCGAACAGCTGGAAAGCCGGTTGCCCGCACTGGAAGCGCAGGTACCCAACGTCACCGATTTCGACCGCCAGTATGTCGGCATCGAAGTGGAAGGGCGCAAGCTGATCTACCTCAACGCCTTCCACCTGCCCGACCACGGCGACATGGACCCCGCGCGCGAAGCGATCCGCGTGTGCGATGGTGGCAACCAGTTCTGGGGCGCGCTGTTCGATCCGACCAGTGGCGAGTTCTCCGAGCTGCAGTTCAACGGCGGCTTCGGCGGGTAGCGCCACGCGCTGCGTGGCTGCCGCTACGTCCGGGGCGGCATGGCACAATCGCGAAATGAGCCCTTCCACCCCCGTGTCCGTCCTCACCATCGCCGGTTCCGATTCCGGCGGTGGTGCCGGCATCCAGGCCGACCTGAAAGCCTTCGCCGCGCACCGCGTGCACGGGTTGTCGGCGATTGCCGCGCTCACCGCGCAGAACACCCGTGGCGTGACCGCCGTCCACGTGCCGCCCCTGGATTTCCTGCAGGCACAGATCGATGCCTGCTTCGCCGATTTCGACATCCATGCGGTCAAGCTGGGCATGCTGGCCAACGCCGAGGTGATCGGTCTGGTCGCCGACGCGCTGGAAAAGCATCGCCCCACCCACGTGGTGCTGGATCCGGTGATGGTGGCCACCAGTGGCGCGCGCCTGCTAGAAGACAGCGCCCTGGACGCGCTGCGCACGCGACTGCTGCCGCTGGCCACGCTGCTTACCCCGAACACCCCGGAAGCCGAACTGCTGCTCGGCCGTCGCATCGTCAGCGCCGATGACGCGGAGGATGCCGCCATCGCACTGCTCGACCTCGGCGCCGGTGCGGTATTGCTCAAGGGTGGCCACATGGCCGAAGGCGCGCGCGTGATCGATCGCTACTTCGATGGTGTCACCCGCGAGGAGTTCAGCCACGCCCGACTGCCGGTGGACGCGCACGGCACCGGCTGCACGCTGGCATCGGCGATCGCCGCGCAGCTGTGCTGCGGGTTGTCGCTGCCCAACGCCTGCGAAGCCGCCATCGACTACGTCGCGCGCGGCCTGCAGGGCGGCTACACGCCCGGCCGCAGCGAAGTGCTGGTGCTGGATCACTTTGGCGCGGCGCGCCCGGCATGACGCGCGCGCTGGCGGTACCGGTCCAGAGCGACGATGGCCATCGCTTCGAACTGATCGGGCGCGTGCCCACGCAGCCGCGCGCGCAGCTGCTGTGGCTGCCGGCGCTGGGCGTGTCGGCGCGCAATTACCAGGCGTTCGCCGATGCACTGGCGGCATGCGGCATCAGCGTGTTCCTGCACGAGTGGCGCGGCAACGGCAGCAGCAGCCTGCGCCCGTCGCGCACGCAGGATTGGGGCTATCGGGAAATCCTCGAACAGGACCTGCCAGCCAGCCTGGCGGCGGTGCGCCTGCACGGCAACGCGCCGCTGATCATCGGCGGGCACAGCCTGGGCGGGCAGCTGGCCTGCGTGTTCGCCGGGCAGCACCCGGACCTGTTCGCCCGGTTCTGGCTGGTGGCCACCGGCACCCCGTTCTGGCGAACGTTCCCCGCCCCGCGCCGCTGGGCCCTGCCGCTGGTGTACCGGTTCCTGCCGTGGCTGGCGCAGCGCCAGGGCGTCCTGCACGGGCGCCGCCTCGGCTTCGGGGGCACCGAGGCGCGTGGCCTGATCCGCGACTGGGCACGCGTGGGCCTGAACAACCACTACGCCGGCACCGGCATCCACGCGGACCTGGAGGGCGGCATGCGGCGACTGCGCGGCCAGGCCAGCGCGGTGGTGATGGCCGACGACTGGTTCGCTCCGCCGGGCTCGATGCAGGGGCTGTTGGCGAAGCTGCCCCAGGTCGTTTCCACATTGTCGGTCCTGCCCGCAGGCGCACTGGGAACCCGGGCAGATCACTTCGCATGGATGAAGTCGCCGGAGGCCGTGGTGAAGGCGCTTTTTCATTCATTTGAATGAAGCCCTTCACAAAAACGTTGACGGATGCGGTGTCGATCCGCATAATTCCGCTCCTGTTGACGCGCCCGTAGCTCAGTTGGATAGAGTACCTGGCTACGAACCAGGCGGTCGGGAGTTCGAATCTCTCCGGGCGCACCATCAACAGGCTGGCAGTTTCGCCGCTGCCGGTGGCTTCAAGAAAACGTGATGTAAATGCGCCCGTAGCTCAGTTGGATAGAGTACCTGGCTACGAACCAGGCGGTCGGGAGTTCGAATCTCTCCGGGCGCACCATTACATCGCGGCGACATTGCAAATGCGCCCGTAGCTCAGTTGGATAGAGTACCTGGCTACGAACCAGGCGGTCGGGAGTTCGAATCTCTCCGGGCGCACCATTGCAGGGTTGGAAAAAAGGCAGCCGATGGCTGCTTTTTTTGTGCGCGCCCGTCGACGCCGCCACGCAGGGCGTGGCGCTACATGACGTCGGATCGTGGAGCCTCGCCGTGCGTGGCTGCCACAGCCTCCGCCGGCAGCGCCGGGGCCGGACAGGCGCCGCCCGCGTGATCGTCATGTGCCAACCAGTCATCCACCACCCCGCCGAGCAGGTCCAGCCGCAACGGCAGGCTGATGTGGTCTTCGCCGCGCAGTTCGAGGTAATGCACGCGGTTGCTGGCCGCTGCGATCAGGCGGCCCTGCCCCACCGGCACGTGCGCGTCCTGCTGGCCGTGCAGCAGCAGCACGCAGGCACGGGTGCCGGCCACCGCGCGGGTCACGTCCACGCGGTCCAGGTCCAGGTCCAGCCGCTGGCTGGCCGCGGCGATCACCTCGTCGATGTCCTGCCCGCCGTAGCGCCAGCGCCCGTACGCGGCCATCGCCTGCGCCTTCCACGCAGTGGGCTGCAGCGACATCAGGTGCGGGATCATGCTGCGGATGGCATCGCCGGCATTGGCGAACGACTCCATCGCCACCACGCCGGCGACCTGGTCACCCAGCTTGTCGGCCGTGAACAGTGCGGTGGCGGCGCCATAGGACACCCCGAACAGATACAACGGCCCGCGCACTTCACCGCGCGCACGCAGCGCCGCGATCACGTCGATCACATCGTCCGATTCGAAGGTGCCATACCCCGAAGGCCCCGCGCCGGAATGGCCATGGTTGCGCAGGTCGATGGTAACCACGCGATAGCCGGCCTGGGCCAGCTGCAACGACCACGGCAGCATCGCATCGCCGTTCATCATCCAGCCGTGCAGCAGCACCACGGTGCCGCGCGGCGGCAGCGCCTTGAACGGCCGCGGCACCGACAGCTGCAACCCGGTATCCAGTGGCTCGCCGTTTTCGTGGTGCTGCGGCAGGTACCGGTAGCGCAGCCCGTAGTTGCCGGGATCGAAAGCACGCCAGAACAGAGGTACGCCGGCACGGCCGGTCACGAAACCGTGCCGGTTCGGCACCGCCTCCACCGCCTCGGCGATGCGCGCGGTATCCAGCAGCGTGGATACCCCGCCCGGCGCAACCAGCCGGTCGCTGAGCGAGGTCGAGGCAGCGGAAGAGGTGAGCGAGGAGCACGCGGCCAGCCACAGGCCGGCCCCGGCCAGCAACAGCAGCAGCAGGCGTTTCATGGGCGCAGGGGTTCACGGTGAGCCGCGCAGGGTAGCGGGCCTGCGCGGGGCGCTCTACCGCAATTGGATGACCGAATGGTGACACTGTGGGGAATGTTCAGGGTCTACCTGCGCGCCCAGCCACGCAGCGCGTGGCGCTACAACCAGTCCTGCATGGTCTCCCACCACCCCTGCATGCGCCCGGGGGCGCGCATCCGCTCCCGCCACCAGCGCAGTGCCGCACCCTCCTCGCCGGTGCGCCAGGCCAGCCAGAACGTCTCGTCGGGCTTGGGCTCCTCCACCTGCCGCACCACCAGCGTGCCCTGCGCCACTGCGGCCTGCACGTAAAGCTCGGGCAGGAAGCCGAATCCCAGCCCTGCGCACTGCAGGCGGAACTTGCTCAGCATGTCCGGCACGGTCACGGTTTCCTGCCCCATCAACAGCCCGACCGTACGCGGCAGCAGGCGGCGCGCCGAGTCGGCCACGGCGATCGCGCAATGTGCGGCCAGCTCCTCACGGGTCAGCGGCGCGCTGCCGGCGGCCAGGGGGTGGCCGGGCGCCACCGCGAACACGAACCGCACCACGCCCAGCGGCTCCACCACATAGCCGCCGCCACTGGGGCCCTCACCGGCGGCGCCCACCAGCAGGTCCGCGCGCCGGTCCAGCAGCGCTTCCCAGGTGCCGGACAGGGCTTCGCTGATCAGCCGGACGCGGGTCTGTTCGGCCACCTGGCTGAAGGCCCGCACGTCTTCGGCCAGCAGCGCCGGCTGGAACATCGAATCCAGCGCCACGGTCAGCTCGGCCTCCCACCCGGAGGCGACCCGGCGCACCCGCATTTCCAGCTCGCGCGCGGCGCGCAGCAGGTGCCGCCCTTCCTCCAGCAGCGCGACGCCGGCTTCGGTCAGCTCCGCGCGCGGCCCCACCCGGTCGAACAGCTGCACCCCCAGGTCCTGCTCCAGCTTGGACACGGTATAGGAAATGGTCGAGGGCACCTTGTGCAGCTCCTTGCCGGCAGCGGCAAACGAGCCGCGGCGGTCGATGGCGTCCAGGATCTGCAGGGCGTCGAGGCTGAGCTTGAGCATTCGAAAATTTCGATGATGGCTGCCAAAACTATCCGTTTTTCAAACCCCGGACGCAAGCGGATACTGGGCCCCAACAGGAAAGGGACTGGCCCACACCACCCTTACCGCCATCGAAACCATCGAACACGAAGGAGAACCACCATGCTGCAGATCCGCAAGAGCGCTACCCGTGGCCAGGCCAACCATGGCTGGCTGAACTCCCAGCACACCTTCTCCTTTGCCGGCTACTACGACGCGCGCTACACCAGCTTCGGCCCGCTGCGGGTGATCAACGAGGATAAGGTGATCGGCGGCCAGGGCTTCGGCACCCACAGCCACAGCAACATGGAGATCGTCTCCTACGTGCTGGGCGGCGCGCTGGAACACAAGGACTCGATGGGCACCGGCTCGGTGCTGCGCTACGGCGACGTGCAGCGCATGAGTGCCGGCAGCGGTGTCAGCCACAGCGAGTTCAACCACTCGGCCGACGAAACCGTGCACTTCCTGCAGATCTGGCTGTTCCCGGACACCAAGGACATCACCCCGAGCTACCAGGAGACGCATTTCGCCCCGGACGCCAAGCGCGGCCAGCTGCGCCTGATCGCCTCGAAGGAGGGCCGCGACGGCTCGCTGCTGATCCACCAGGACGCGAACATCTACGCCACGATCCTGGATGGTGATGATCGCGTGCACCTGCCCCTGGCGCCGCGCCGCGGTGCTTACGTGCAGGTCGCTCGTGGCCAGCTGCAGGTCAACGGCATCACCCTGGAGACCGGCGATGCACTGCAGGTCACCGACGAAGCGCAGTTGACCCTGGAACATGCCAACGACGCCGAAGTACTGGTGTTCGACCTGCCGCTGTAACACAACGCACCCGAACGCCCCGGATCACCGGGGCGTTCGCGCGGGTCAGGCGCCAGGCACCGGTGCGTCCTGCGCGATCAGGCCGGCCTGCTTCAGCTCGGCCCAGAAATCGGGCGGAATCGCCACCGACATCGAGGCCACGTTGGCCTGGACCTGTTCGGCAGTGCGCGCGCCCGGAATCACCGCCGACACCACGTCGGGGGCATCGGCGAACTGCAGCGCGGCCGTGCGCAGGTCGACGCCGTGGCGATCGCAGAGGGCCTGCACCGCGGCGCGCTTCTTCGGCGCCCACGCCGGTACCGTACCGTCGTAGAGATAGCGATCGCGCCCGGCCAGGTAACCAGCCAGCAGCGGCGCGCCCACCACCACCGACGCGCCGTGCCGGGCGATCGCCGGGAAGGTGCCGCGCAGGGCCGCTTCATGGTCGAGCAGCGAGTACTGGCAGGCCAGCAGGAAGATGTCCGGGTCGGCCTCCTCGATGGCGCGCAGGGCGGGTTCGGGACGATTGACGCCGAATCCCCACGCCTTGATCAGGCCTTCCTCGCGCATCCGGGTGAGCGCCGGCATGGCGCCCTTGGCCGCTTCGGCAAAGCGCTGCTCCCACGGCATCCCCAGGTCCTTCTCGTTGTCAGGCGACAGATCGTGGATGAACACCACGTCCAGCTGTGCCACGCCCAACCGGTTGAGGCTGTCCTCCACCGAGCGCCGCACGCCGTCGGCCGAGTAATCGTAGCGGTAGTGGAACGGCGAGGGCTCCTTCCACATGGTCGGCTGCAGTTCGCCGGCGGTGGCGGTCAGCAGCCGGCCCACCTTGGTCGACACCGTGTACTCGCGCGCCGGATGGTTGTGCAGGTGGTGGCCATAGCGCCGCTCGCTCAGGCCCAGGCCGTACCAGGGCGAGGTGTCGAAATAACGCACCCCGGCGGCATACGCGGCGGCCAGGGTCTGCTCGCTCTGCGCGTCGGTCGCAGGGGCAAACCCATTGCCGATGGCCACGCCGCCCAGGCCCAGCCGGGTGTGCGGGCGAAACCGGCCCTGCCCCGTGGACTGGTTGGTGGCCAGGGGCTGCGCATTGGCGCGGCCGCGCGTGGGCAACACGCTGCCGGGTCCGGCGGACTGGGCCATCAGCGGTGCGCTGGCCAGCGCGGCAGTGCCGGCGGCGGCAACGGAGAGGAAGTGGCGGCGTGGGTTCACGGCGGCTCCTGGTGCAGGGGAAGCCCCTAGCCTCGCAGGTGCGCAGTGGACAGCGTGCGGCGACAGCGTCAACGCAGCGGCAACAGCCACGGTCGGCACACAAAGAAAAAGGCCTTCGTACGTGCGTACGAAGGCCTTTTCTTAACTGGCGGAGCGGGAGGGATTCGAACCCTCGATACAGTTTTTGGCCGTATACTCCCTTAGCAGGGGAGCCCCTTCAGCCACTCGGGCACCGCTCCAGATTTCGTGTGTCGCCGCTGCGTGTTTCTTCTCAGCGGGGGCGCGAAGAATAACGTTTTTCACACCCCAACGTAAAGCCTTAATCGGAAGAATTTTCGCTTCCCGATGCGTTCGGCTCGTCGCCACGCTGGATGCGCTGGTAAATCTCTTCGCGGTGCACGGCCACGTCCTTCGGGGCGGTGATGCCAATACGCACCTGATTGCCCTTGACGCCGAGCACGGTGACGCTGACGTCGTTACCGATCATCAGGGTTTCGCCAACACGGCGAGTCAGGATCAACATTTTTGCAAGTCTCCAGGGAACCGGTGGATTTTCCCCACCGGCTCGGCGCCCCCTTGGGGAACGCCACACGACAAAGGGAAAGGATTAGCCATAGTACCGTCAGCCCTCCCGAGCCATCAAGGAGCAGGAGGACTCAGGCGTTCAGATACGGGGGGTGACCCAGTCCACGACGGCGGCCAGTGCCGAAGCAAGGGCGGGCCCGTCCTCACCACCACCCTGGGCGAGGTCCGGGCGGCCGCCGCCCTTGCCTCCGATCTGACTGGCGATGTGGGACAACAGTTCCCCGGCCTTGACCTTGCCCGTTGCACTGCCGTTCACGCCGGCCACGAGGGCGGCTTTGCCGTCCTGGGCACCGGCCAGCACGATTACCGCGTCGCCCAGCTGCTGCTTCAGGCGGTCGATCGCTTCACGCAGCGCCTTGGCGTCGAAACCTTCCAGACGCGCGGCAAGAATCTTGACGCCTTTGACCTCGACTGCGCTGGAGCCCAGATCCGACGTCGCGCCGGCAGCCTGCTTCGCCTTCAGCGACTCCAGTTCGCGCTCGAGTTTCTTCTGGCGCTCGCCGAGCTGGCGGACCTTGTCGACCACGTCACCGGCGTTGCCGCCGAGCAGTGCAGCGGCTTCGGCCAGCTGTGCCTCTTCGTGCGCGACATGGTCCAGCGCGCCCTGCCCGGTCACCGCCTCGATGCGGCGCACGCCCGAGGACACGCCGCCTTCGGACGTGATCTTGAACAGGCCGATATCGCCGGTGCGCGTCACGTGGGTGCCGCCGCACAGTTCGGTGGAGTAGTCGCCCATCTTCAGCACGCGCACGTTCTCGCCGTACTTCTCGCCGAACAAGGCCATCGCGCCAAAGTCCAGCGCCTCCTGCATGGCCATGGTGTGGATTTCGGCCGCGTTGTTGGCGCGCACCTGCTCGTTGACCTTGCGTTCGATCACCGCGAGTTCGTCGGCACTGATCGGCTGGAAGTGGGAGAAGTCGAAACGCAGGCGGTCCGGCGCCACCAGCGAGCCCTTCTGCTGCACGTGCGTGCCCAGCACTTCGCGCAGGGCGGCGTGCAGCAGGTGGGTCGCCGAGTGGTTGAGGATGGTGGCGCCGCGGCGCTCGCCATCGACCTGGCCATTGAGCACGTCGCCGACCTTCAGGCTGCCCTGGGTGAGCGTGCCGACATGGCCGTGGAACTGGCCGGCGAACTTCTGCGTATCGCTGACCTGGACCTGCACGCCGTTGCCGACCAGCAGGCCGGTGTCGCCGACCTGGCCGCCGGACTCGGCGTAGAACGGGGTCCGGTCGGTGAGCACGATGACCTCGTCACCGGCCTGGGCACTGTCGACCGGACGGCCGTCCTTGAGCACGGCCACCACGGTCAGGCCGTCGGCCTGCAGGCCGTCGTACCCGAGGAAGGCCGTCGGCGTCAGCGTGGCGACCAGTTCGGCCGACAGGGTCACGCCGCCGCCGAACTTGCCGCCCTTGCGGCCGTCGTCGCGCTGCTTTTCCATCGCCGCATTGAAGCCGTCGATGTCCACGGTCAGGTCGCGCTCACGCGCGATGTCCTGGGTCAGGTCGAGCGGGAAGCCGTAGGTGTCGTACAGGCGGAAGGCATCGACGCCCGGAATGACCCCGTTGCTTGCCTGCGCGGCGACGTCGTCAAAGATCTTCATGCCCGAGTCGAGGGTCTGCGCGAAACGCTCTTCTTCGGCCTGCAGCGCGCGCACCACGGTGTCGGCCTGGGCCGGCAGCTCGGCGTAGGCGTCGCCCATCTGTTCAACCAGGGTCGGCACCAGCTTGCTGAAGAACGGCTGGCGCACGCCCAGCATCCAGCCATGGCGCAGGGCGCGGCGGATGATCCGGCGCAGCACGTAGCCGCGGCCTTCGTTGGACGGCAGCACGCCGTCGACGATCAGGAACGAGCAGGCGCGGATGTGATCGGCGATCACGCGCAGCGACTTGTTCTCCAGGTCGGCCATGCCGGTCAGTTCGCTGGCCTTGCGGATCAGCGCCTGGAACAGGTCGATTTCATAATTGGTGTGCACGTGCTGCAGGATCGCGGCCAGGCGCTCCAGGCCCATGCCGGTGTCCACGCACGGCGCCGGCAGCGGCACCAGGGTGCCATCGGGCTGGCGGTCGAACTGCATGAACACCAGGTTCCAGATCTCGATGTAGCGGTCGCCGTCTTCGTCCGGCGAGCCCGGCGGGCCGCCGGCAATGTGGGCGCCGTGGTCGTAGAAGATCTCGGTGCACGGGCCGCACGGACCGGTGTCGGCCATCTGCCAGAAGTTGTCCGACGCGAACGGGGCGCCCTTGTTGTCGCCGATGCGCACGATGCGTTCTTCGGGAATGCCGACCATGTCGCGCCACAGCGCGTAGGCCTCGTCATCGGTCTGGTAGACGGTGACCAGCAGGCGGTCGGCCGGCAGCTTCCAGACCTGGGTCAGCAGTTCCCAGGCCCAGGCGATGGCGTCCTTCTTGAAGTAGTCGCCGAACGACCAGTTGCCCAGCATTTCAAAGAAGGTGTGGTGGCGCGCGGTGTAGCCGACCTGGTCCAGGTCGTTGTGCTTGCCGCCGGCGCGCAGGCAGCGCTGCACGTCGGCCGCGCGCACATAGCTGCGCTTCTCGGCGCCAAGGAACACGTCCTTGAACTGCACCATGCCGGAATTGGTGAACAGCAGGGTCGGGTCGTTGCCCGGCACCAGCGGGGCCGACGGCACGATGGTGTGGCCCTTGCCCTTGAAGAACTCAAGGAAATCGCTGCGGATCTGGGAGGTGGTGAACTTGGCGGATTCGGTCATGGGGGGCTGGCTGTCTGCGGGCCGGTCGGCCCCTGGCACGCGGCCCCTATGGCCGGGTGTCACCTACAGGACCGCCGAAACCACAAAGGGTAACAGGCCCGGGGCACCGGGACACGCGGCGCGTGTCCGGCCGGTCATTCATCCGGGTCAAAGCGCGTCGCCCGGCGGATGCTGTCGCCGTCAAAACCACGCCGGGCCAGCAGATCGGCCGCCTTGCGGCGCTGCGGCAGCTCCTGCGGACCGGCCTCGCCGAACCGGCGGCGGACCAGGTCGCGGGCGTTCTCGGTCCAGTCACCCTCGAAGGTGCCCATGGCGGCGACGATCTGTTCGCTGTCCAGCCCGTGGGTGCCCAGCTCGGCACGGATATGGAGGGGACCGTAACCGGTATTGGCGCGGACCCGGACCAGGTTCTCGGCAAAGCGGGTGTCGTCCTGCCAGCCAGCGTCGGTGAGCTTGTCCACGGCAGCGGCGGCGGCGTCGGTGTCGATCCCGCGGGCGGTGAGCTTGCGGGTGAGTTCCTTGCGCGAATGCTCGCGGCGTACCAGCAGGCCAAGCGCGCGTTGGACCGGGGTCTGTTCACGGACGCGGCGCTTGCGGCCGGGTGCCGGGGCGTCTGGGTCGTGCATGGGGCACCTCGATGAAATGCGCCGTCCGTGGCGCTCCCCCCGTCGGGGGAATGTTGAACCCCCGGGACAGGGCAAGCGTCACTGACGGCGCTGCCCTGCCCCGCAGGAAACTTACTCGTCGTCGCCGTCGTCGCTGTCGTCGCCGCTCTCACGGGCGGCTTCAGCCGGCTGGAACTTCTCGCGCAGCTCGGCTTCCAGGCGCTGGGCCACCTGCGGGTTGTCGCGCAGGTAACCACGGGCGTTGTCCTTGCCCTGGCCGATGCGTTCTTCGCCGTAGCTGTACCAGGCGCCGGCCTTCTCGACCAGCTTGGCTTCCACGCCCATGTCGATCAGTTCGCCTTCGCGGCTGATGCCTTCGCCGTACAGGATTTCGGTGATGACCTGCTTGAACGGCGGCGCCAGCTTGTTCTTGACGACCTTGATCTTGGTCTGGTTGCCGATGATCTCGTCGCCCTTCTTGATCGCGCCGATGCGGCGGATGTCCAGGCGGACCGAGGCGTAGAACTTCAGCGCGTTGCCGCCGGTGGTCACTTCCGGGCTCTGGCCCGGCATCATCACGCCGATCTTCATGCGCAGCTGGTTGATGAACACCACCAGGGTGTTGGAGCGCTTGATGTTGCCGGTCAGCTTGCGCAGCGCCTGGCTCATCAGGCGGGCCTGCAGGCCCGGCAGCTGGTCGCCCATTTCGCCTTCGATTTCGGCCTTCGGCGTCAGTGCGGCGACCGAGTCGACCACCACGATGTCCACCGAACCGGAACGGACCAGCATGTCGGCGATTTCCAGCGCCTGCTCACCGGTATCCGGCTGGGACAGCAGCAGGTCGTCCACGTTCACGCCCAGCTTGGCGGCATAGATCGGGTCCAGCGCGTGCTCGGCGTCGATGAAGGCGGCGGTGCCGCCCTTCTTCTGGCATTCGGCGATCGCCTGCAGGGTCAGGGTGGTCTTGCCCGAGGACTCCGGACCGTAGATTTCCACGACACGGCCCTTCGGCAGGCCACCGATGCCGAGCGCGATGTCGAGCATCAGCGAACCGGTCGGGATGGCCTCGACGGCCTCGATGACACGGTCGCCCATGCGCATGACCGACCCCTTGCCGAACTGCTTTTCGATCTGGCTCAGGGCGGCGGTGAGGGCGCGCTTTTTGTTCTCGTCCATCGGATTGGTCCTTGCAGAGGTCATGTCGTTGGAGGGGGTGTCTTTGGAGGTCTTCTTGGCCACGGGGTCACTTTAAAGTTGGCGTATCGCACGGGCTGAGATTCTGCCCGGCATTCGGAAAAAAATTATCGGACATCCGTACCAACCTCAGCAGAACCAGAGAATCGCCACAAAAGACCGTGCATGTCAGACGTTGAAGGAATCAGCGATTGGGCCGCAGCAGGCCGCAATAGAGCCCTTCGATGGCGAAGTCCTGGTCGGGCAGCACTTCGATGGGCTGGTAATCGGGGTTGCGCGGCAGCAGCCGGATCCGGTCCTTGCCCATCTTCAGGAGCTTGACGGTGATCTCATCGTCGATACGGGCCACCACGATCTGCCCGGAGCGGGCATCACGGGTGCGGTGGACACCGATCAGGTCGCCGTCGAAGATGCCTTCGTCGATCATCGAGTCACCCTGGACCTTGAGCAGGTAATCCGGCGCGGGCGAGAAGAACACCCGGTCCAGCACCACGAAATCGTCCGAGCCGATGTCCGCCCCGATCGGCAGGCCGGCCGCGACCCGACCCAGCACCGGCAGGCGCAGCACGTGGTCCGGCAGCGCAGGCACTGCCAGCGAGGCCGGCAGGCCATCCTGCAGCGGCGGCGCCTGGACCAGCCGGATACCACGCGCCTGGCCCGGAATGCGACGGATCGCCCCGGCCTGTTCCAGCGCTTCCAGGTGGTACTGCGCGGCCCGGACGCCCTTGAAGCCGAACGCACGGGCGATTTCCGTCTGCGACGGCGGCGCGCCGTCGGTCTCGATACGCTCGGCGATCAACTGCAGGATCGCCTGCTGGGTGTCGGTAAGGTCCATGGTTAGTAGTAATACTACTAACGCCTGAAACTTTCAAGGCTCCGGAAAAAAAGAGCGAAGCAGAACCCCCATCCCGATCCCAACGAAGGCCCGTAGCAATTCGTAGCGCCGACTGTCAGTCGGCGACCGCGCGCAGCGCGGCCCAGTCGTCCGAAGCCGCACCCGGCCCTCTTCCGGCCATCCGTCCAACGTTTAGAGGTGCCGAAGCCGCCGGTCAGGTGGCATGACGCCGTCCGAAGAGCAGCCGACCAACGGTCGGCGCTACCGCCCCGACCGCCAGATCGAAAACACGATCCACACCCCGCACATCCCCGCTCCCACGAACCCGGCCACGCCCAGCGCCAGCAGCCAGCGGCTGGAAAGCCCGCCCACGC
This sequence comes from Stenotrophomonas sp. NPDC077420, assembly GCF_044543385.1. Classification (NCBI taxonomy): domain Bacteria; kingdom Pseudomonadati; phylum Pseudomonadota; class Gammaproteobacteria; order Lysobacterales; family Lysobacteraceae; genus Stenotrophomonas; species Stenotrophomonas sp. NPDC077420. Next base: position 13,975 of record NZ_JBITVZ010000006.1, on the reverse strand, counting down.
TGTGCATCACGATCGACGAACCGATGATCAGCGCGGCGGTGATCACCCCGACCACCAGCCGGTTCGCGGCGCGGTTGACCTGCTCGCCGAAGCCCTGCAGCGCGGTGGTTTCCACTTTCAGCTGCAGCCGCCCGCGGCGCGCCATCTGCACCAGCCGACGGACATCGCGCGGCAGGTCGCCGGCCAGGTCCAGCAGGCCGGCCACGCTGCGCTTGCCCCGCTTGAGCAGCGCCGACGGCGCGAAGCGCTGCCACATCACCCGCTCCAGGAACGGGCGCGCGGCGGTGGCCATGTCGAACTGCGGGTCGAGCTGTCGGCCCATCCCTTCCAGGGTCAGGAAGGTCTTGATCATCAGGGCCAGGTCGGCCGGCAGGGTGAGCCCGTACTGACGCAGGATCTGGGTGATGTTGCCGAGCATCAGCCCCATGTGCAGGTCCTTCAGCGGTACCCCGCGGTACTGGTCGACGAAGCTGCTGATGTCCTGCTGCAGTCGCGACTCGTCCACGTCGATGCCGCCGGACCAGTCCAGCAGCACGTCGGTTACCGCTTCCGGCTCCTGTGCCACCAGGCCATGCAGCAGCTGCGCGACCTGGAACCGGCGCTGCTCGGAGATCGCCCCCACCATGCCGAAGTCGATCACGCCGATGCGGCCGTCACGCAGGTAGATGATGTTGCCCGGGTGCGGGTCGGCGTGGAAACACCCGTCCTCCAGCACCATCTTCAGCACGATGCGGGCGCCGGTGCGGGCCAGCCGCACCCGGTCCAGTCCCGCAGCGTCGACGCCGGCCAGGTCGCGACCGGCAATGCCGTTGACGAAATCCTGCACGTTCAGGCTCTCGCTGGTCCACTGCCAGTGCACCCGGGGAATCAGGATGTCGGCGCGACCGGCGAAGTTGCGCGCGATGCGCTCGGCATTGCGGCATTCGGCAGCGAAATCCAGTTCGCGCCGCAGCGACACCTGGAACTGCTGCACCACCTCGGCCGGGCGGTAACGCTGCAGGTCCGGCAGCCGCGCCTCGACGATCTCGGCCAGCCGCGCCAGCAGCCGCAGGTCGGCTTCGATCACCTCGCGGATCCCGGGGCGCCGGATCTTCAACACCACCGCGCTGCCATCGTGCAGGGTCGCACGGTGCGCCTGGGCCAGCGATGCGGCCGCCATCGGGGTTTCATCCAGCCAGGCGAACACCTCGCTGGCCGGCGCACCGAGGTCGGCGTCGAGCTGCTCGCGCACCTGTGCATAGGGCAGTGCCGGCACCGCGTTCTGCAGTTCGGAGAATTCGGCGATCCAGTCCGGCGGGAACAGGTCGACGCGGGTGGCCAGCACCTGCCCGAGCTTGACGAAGGTGGGACCCAGATCTTCCATCGCCCGCCGCACCCGCACCGGTGCGGTCATCCGCAACATGTGCTGGGTGTCGTTCCAGTGCAGCAGCCGGCCGGCACGCTCGAGCACGTCGGCCAGGCCGATGCGGCGCACCAGGTCGCCGAAGCCGTAGCGGATCAGGACCGAGGCGATTTCCTGCAGGCGCCCGAGGTCACGGACGGTTCCCAGCGTTTCCCACATCGGCACACCCTCGTTCGAGCAACCGGCTCAGGATGTCACAGCGCCGGGAAAATTCCTGTCAGGGCCTGCAGGACGGTCTGGCGGCGGATCGCGTCGCGGTCGCCCTCGAACTGGAACAGCTGTGCGCGGGCGTAGCCGCCGCGCTGCTTCCAGCCGATCCAGACGCTGCCCACCGGCTTGTCCGCGCTGCCTCCCCCGGGGCCGGCGATGCCGGTGACCGCCACGGCCATGCCGGCGCCGGAATTGACCAGGGCGCCGGAGACCATTTCCAGCACGGTTTCGCGGCTGACCGCACCGAACTGCTCCAGGGTCTGCGCGCGCACGCCGAGCAGGCGCTGCTTGGCTTCGTAGCTGTACACCACCATGCCGCAGTCGAAGAACGCCGACGAGCCGGCGATGTCGGTCATCGCCTTGGCGATCCAGCCGCCGCTGCAGCTCTCGGCGGTGACCAGCTGCAGCGAGGCCTGCTGCAGGCGCTGGCCGACCGCGCGGGCGAGATCGGACAGGTGGGGGTCGGTGGGTACGGTCATGCTGGCGTTTTAACCCGGTTGGGCGTGCGCTGTCACGTGGGTGGGATCATGCGTGGGCAGGATCATGGCGTTGACACGCATGGCGGTGTGCGTGCGCAGGGGCATGGCGTTGACACGCATGGCGTGTCACTACGATCCTTGGTCGCTTGGCGTAGGGACACGCCATGCGTGTCCTTGGGACGCCTTCACCATTCGGGCAGTTTTTCCGGCAGCAGGGCGCGGATCGGTGCGCCGTCATCGGCTGCGGCCAGTTTCTCCGCTTCGGCGATCGGAATCTCCACCTGCAGCAGCCAGCCATCCTCGTCGCTCTGCTCGCCACGCACCACTTCCAGCTGGTGCAGGCGCGAGCGCAGGCGACCGGCGGTCGGCGGCAGGCGCAGGTCGCCGGTGACGTGCTGCAGGCCCAGGCGCTTGCCCAGCACCGACTGCAGCAGGTCCAGGCCCAGGCCATCGCGGGCCGACATCCACACGCGTTCGCGACGGGCGCTATCGGGGATGCCGTCCTGGCCATCGTGGCGGACCTCGCTGCCCTCGATGCGGTCGATCTTGTTGAACACCAGCAGCTGCGGCAGCTCGCCGGCGCCGACCTCGTTGAGCACGTCGTCGACCTGGGCGATGCGCTCTTCGCGATGCGGATCGGCCGCGTCGACGACATGCAGCAGGAAATCGGCCTCGCGCGCTTCGCTCAGGGTCGCCCGGAACGCAGCCACCAGCTCGTGTGGCAGGTCGCGGACGAAGCCCACCGTGTCGGCCAGCACCACGTTGCCGCCCGGCACCGCGATACGGCGCACCGTCGGGTCCAGGGTGGCGAACAGCTTGTCGGCCGCGTAGGCCTCGGCCCCGGTCAAGGCATTGAACAGGGTCGATTTGCCGGCGTTGGTATAGCCGACCAGGGCCACGCGCGGCAGCTCGCTGCGCACGCGGGCACGGCGCATCTGGGTACGCTGCACTTCCACCTTTTCCAGCCGCTTCTGCAGCTGCTCGACCCGCTTCTGGAGCAGGCGGCGGTCGGTTTCCAGCTGGGTTTCACCGGGGCCGCGCAGGCCGATCGACCCGCCGCGCTGGCGCTCCAGATGGGTCCAGCCGCGGATCAACCGCGTGGACATGTGGCGCAGCTGGGCCAGCTCGACCTGCAGCTTGCCTTCATGGCTGTGCGCGCGCTGGGCGAAGATGTCCAGGATCAGGCCGGTGCGGTCGATCACCCGGCGCTCAAGGAAGCGCTCCAGGTTGCGTTCCTGCGACGGCGACAACGCATGGTTGACCAGCACCAGGTCGGCACCGGTGGCCTCGGCGGCCGCCTTGATCTCGTCCAGCTTGCCCGACCCGATCAGCACCGACGGATTGGGCCGGTCGATGCGCGCGGTCAGGGTGGCGGCGATGCTGGCCCCGGCCGAGCGGGCCAGGTCGGTGAACTCTTCCAGCACGTCCTCTTCCAGCCGGCCTGCGTGGGGCTGGATCAGCAGCGCGTGTTCGCCTCGCTTCGAACGATCAAACACGCGCGCCTCCGTTGTTGCTTACTTCATTCAACGTCATCTTCTTCCTGGGCGCCGTCGGCGCCACCGTCACTGGACTGCACATAGCCACCACCGGGGCCCACCTTTACGTTGCGTGCCGGCACCACGGTCGAAATGGCGTGCTTGTACACCATCTGGCTGACCGTATTACGCAGCAGCACAACGAACTGGTCGAACGATTCGATCGTTCCCTGCAACTTGATGCCGTTCACCAGATACACCGACACCGGCACGCGCTCGCGCCGGAGTGCATTCAGAAACGGATCCTGCAGCGATTGCCCCTTGGACATTGCACACTCCTCATTATTGTTTTTATGGTCTTCCGGCAGTCGCCACGGCCCCCGCCACCGGAACCCCCGATGGTACACGGGCCGGGGCCAACACGCTGTGGCTCAACGGGCCACAAAGGCCGCCACGGCGTCGGCCAGGGAGGTACCGTCGATATGGGGGTCGAACCAGCGCGCATCAAGCTCGCCTCGCAGCCAGGTGAGCTGACGCTTGGCCAGCTGCCGGGTGGCGTAAATGCCGCGCTCGCGGAACGTGGCGGCACTGCCCTGCCCGTCCAGGAACTCCCAGGCCTGCCGGTAGCCGACCGCCCGCACCGCCGGCAGGTCCAGCGGCGCGGCCACGCTGGCCATCTGCGGCAATGCGCGCAGCGCCCGTACCTCGTCCAGGAACCCCTGTTCGAGCATGCGGTCGAAACGGGTTTCGATGCGCTGGTGCAGCACGCTGCGCTCGCGCGGGGCCAGCACCAGCTTCAGGCAGCGGACCGGCAACCGGTCCACGCCGGGCTGTTTCTGCCAGTCGCTGATCGGCTGGCCGGTCAGCCGGTAGACCTCGAGCGCGCGCTGGATGCGCTGCGGATCGGTGGCATGGATGCGCGCGGCCGCCACCGGATCGACCGCGGCCAGTTGCGCGTGCAGCGCAGGCCAGCCCAGTGCGGCCGCTTCTGCACTGATCCGGGCCCGCAGCGCGGGGTCGGCCGGCGGCATCGGCGACAGTCCCTGCAGCAGCGCGCGGAAATAGAGGCCGGTGCCACCGGCAAGGATCGGCATGCGTCCCCTGGCGACGATATCGGCTACCGCGCGCGCGGCATCGGCGGCGAACTCCGCCGCTGAATAGGTCTGCCACGGGTCGCGCAGGTCCAGCAGGTGGTGCGGTGCCTGCGCACGCTCGCTGGCGTCGGGTTTGGCCGAGCCGATCTCCAGGCCCCGGTACACCAGCGCCGAGTCCACGCTGACGATCTCGCCGCCCAGCTGCCGGGCCAGGGCGATGGCCGTGGCAGTCTTGCCCGACGCGGTCGGGCCCATCACCGCGATCGCGAGCGGTCGCTGGTCGGCGCCCATCAGTCCTCGTCCGGCCAGCGTGGCATCGCCGGGGCCGCGTCCACGCGCGGCATCGGCACCGCGTCCACCGCGGCCCATACCTTCAGCGCATCCACGGTGGCGGCCACGTCATGCACGCGCAGGATCATCGCGCCACGCTGCGCAGCGAGCAGGTGGGCGGCCACCGAGCCGGCGACACGCTCGCGCGGCACCGCGCGCCCGGTCAGCTCACCGATGCTGCGCTTGCGCGACAGTCCGGCCAGCATCGGCACGCCCAGCTCCAGGAACCGGGCCGAGCGCGCCAGCAGGATCATGTTGTGGTCGGTGGTCTTGCCGAAGCCGAAGCCCAGGTCGATGACGATGTTCTTCTTCGCGATGCCGGCCATTTCCGCCGACAACATCCGGTCGGCCAGGAAACGATGGACCTCGGCGACGACGTCATCGTACTGCGGGGTGTCCTGCATGCTGCCCGGCTCGCCCTGCATGTGCATCAGCACCACCGGCACGCCCAGCTCGGCAGCGGCGGCCAGCGCGCCTTCCTGGCGCAGGGCATGGATGTCGTTGATCATCCCCGCGCCGGCGGCGACCGCCGCACGCATCACCTCCGGCTTGAAGGTGTCGATGCTGATCGGCACGGCAGTCTGCCGGGCCAGCTGCTCGATGACCGGGATCACCCGGCGCAGCTCTTCATCCAGCGGCACCGGCGCACTGCCCGGGCGGGTCGACTCGCCGCCGATATCGAGCAGGTCGGCGCCTTCGGCCACCAGCTGCAGCCCATGTGCGACCGCCGCGTCGACCGTGTCGTGCGCGCCACCGTCGGAAAAAGAATCCGGGGTGACGTTGACGATGCCCATCACGCGCGGGCGGTCCAGCCGCAGCACGCGGCCGGCACAGTCAAGCTGGGGAGAAGTGTCGAACATGGGGCCATCCACGAAGTACGCCAGCGCGTAGTTTACGCTGGCGTACCGGGGCTGCCGTCAGAGGTCGCCGAGCTTGGCGTTGTCGACCGGGTTGCCCAGCCATTCGGCCAGGTCGCCACCGATGGCCGTCACCACGCGCTCGAGCACGTCGCAGGACCCCTTGAAGCCCCCCATGGCCCCACCCCGCGACATCCGGCGTGCCGTGACGCTGGCGATCTTCTGGCCGTTGTCGAACAGCGCACCGCGTACCGTCGCCGACTTCATGTGGCCGGTGAAGGCATTGCCGGCGCTCTGCGCTTCGACAATCTCGAGTTTCAGCACGCGCCCCTGGTCGGCGGACGCATCGAAGGCGATGGTGTTGCCGAACTTGCCGGCGTTGGCACCGAGCGCGGTGGCCAGCTGCGCGCCCATCGGGCACTCGGCCTTGATGTTGTCGGCGATGTAGGACGCTTCCGAGAACGGAATCGGGTCCTGCACGTGGATGGTGGCCGCCATGGCGGGCGTGGCACAGCACAGCAGCGCGGCGGCGGCCGCGCGCATCGAATGACGCATGGTAATTCCCCTGGATGATCCGGCGGCCGCCTCATGCAACCGCGCCCGCGCATCGTGCCCATTGCCGGGCACCGGCGCAAGACCTCAGCGCCGGCGGCGCTTGCGGTCCAGGTAGAGGGTCTTGCCCACGCTCAGGGCGACGCCGAGCGCGATCCCGACGATGCCACCCAGCAGGTAGTTTTCGCTGAACAGGCCTACCGCGGCACCCACCACCGTGGCGATCACCATTTCGGTGGTATGCGAAACCGGGGGCGGTGGCGTGGACATGGCAACTCCGGAAAAACGGTCGGGCAGGACCGCCATTGTCGCCCGGAACGCAGCCGCCGGAAACGACGAAGGCCGGGTTGCCCCGGCCTTCGTCCATCACGCGTGCAGGGTCAGATCTGCTCGGCAGGCCCGGCGATCGGCGGCAGCGGACGGGCGTCGCCGCCCTTGTCGTTGTTGTTGCCGCCGTCCTTGTTGGACTTGCCCCAGCCCATCGGCGGCGGCGGATCGCGACCTTCCATGATCGCGTCGATCTGCGGTGCGTCGATGGTTTCATACTGCAGCAGCAGCTGCGACATGGTGTGCAGCTTGTCCATGTTCGCCTTCATCAGCTCGGTGGTCCGGGCGTAGGCCTTGTCCAGGATGCTGCGAACCACTTCGTCGATGCGGCGCGCGGTGTCGTCGGAGACGCTCTTGTGCTGGGTCACCGAACGGCCCAGGAACACCTCATCGTCCTCTTCGCCATAGGCGATCGGGCCGAGCTCGTCGGACAGGCCCCACTTGGTGACCATGTTGCGGGCCATCTTGGTGGCGCGCTCGATGTCGTTGGAGGCACCGGTGGTGACCTTGTCGGCACCGAAGATCAGTTCCTCCGCCACGCGGCCGCCGTACAGCGAGCACAGCTGCGATTCGATCGCCACCCGGTTCATCGAGTACTTGTCGCCTTCCGGCAGGTACATGGTCACGCCCAGCGCGCGGCCGCGCGGGATGATGGTGACCTTGTAGACCGGGTCGTGCTCGGGCACCAGGCGACCGACGATGGCATGGCCGGCCTCGTGGTAGGCGGTGAGCGTCTTCTCTTCCTCGCTCATGGCCATCGAACGGCGCTCGGCCCCCATCAGGATCTTGTCGCGGGCGCGGTCGAAGTGTTCCATGCGCACTTCCTTCTCGTTGCCACGGGCGGCGAACAGCGCCGCCTCGTTGCACAGGTTGGCCAGGTCGGCACCGGAGAAGCCCGGGGTGCCGCGCGCGATCACCATCGGCTCGACATCGTCGGCGAGCGGCAGCTTGCGCATGTGCACCTTGAGGATCTGCTCGCGACCCTTGACGTCGGCCAGGCCGACCACCACCTGGCGGTCGAAGCGGCCCGGGCGCAGCAGCGCCGGGTCGAGCACGTCGGGACGGTTGGTGGCGGCGATCACGATCACGCCCTCGCCCCCCTCGAAGCCGTCCATTTCCACCAGCAGCTGGTTCAGGGTCTGCTCGCGCTCGTCATGGCCACCGCCCAGGCCGGCGCCACGATGGCGGCCGACGGCGTCGATTTCGTCGATGAAGATGATGCACGGCGCCTGCTTCTTGGCCTGCTCGAACATGTCGCGGACGCGGCTGGCGCCGACGCCGACGAACATTTCCACGAAGTCCGAACCGGAGATCGAGAAGAACGGGACCTTGGCTTCGCCGGCGATGGCGCGGGCCAGCAGGGTCTTGCCGGTACCCGGCGGACCGACCATCAGCACGCCGCGCGGGATCTTGCCGCCCAGCTTGGTGAACTTGGTCGGGTCGCGCAGGAAGTCGACCAGTTCGCCGACTTCTTCCTTGGCTTCGTCGCAGCCGGCAACGTCGGCGAAGGTGACCTTGATCTGGTCTTCGCCCTGCAGCTTGGCGCGCGACTTGCCGAAGGACATGGCGCCCTTGGCCCCGCCGCCACCGCCCTGCATCTGGCGCATGATGAACAGCCAGAAGCCGATGATCAGGATCACCGGAAGGAAATTCATCAGGATCGCGCCCAGCGAGATGCCGCTGGACGGCTCTTCCTGGACGATTTCCACGTTCTTGCCCCGCAGCACGTTGATCAGGTCACGATCCAGCGGTGCGTTGATGGTGGCCGACTGGCCACTGCGGGTGGTGTAGGTGAGCTGGTTGGTGCCGCTGCGCAGGTCGCCGCTGAAGGTGACCTTCTGCACGTTGCCGCTGTCCACCTGGTCCAGGAACTGCGAATAGGTCGCACCCTGGGCGCCGGCACCGCTGGTCTTCGGCGAGAAGCTCTGGAAGACCACCATGAGCACCACGGCGACGACCACCCATAGCAGGAGGTTCTTGGTCAAGTCGTTCATCCTCATTGGCTCCGGTGTTCCTCTAATGCCTGACGCTATTGGTATGGTTGAGCTTACTTGATCTGGGCGCGTTTGCCCTGCCCCAGGGCATACACCTCGGGCGAGCGCTTCCGGGACGCTTCAGGCTTGCGGATCACGACCTTGTCGAACCGGCGGCGCATCTCGCGCACGTAGTCATCAAAGCCCACGCCCTGGAACAGCTTGATCAGGAACGCGCCACCCGGCTTGAGATGGGCGTCGGCAAACTCCATCGCCAGCTCGGCCAGGTGCATCATCCGCGGCTGGTCCACCGCATCCACTCCACTCTTATTGGGGGCCATATCCGAGAGCACAAGGTCTACCGGCTGGTCGCCCAGCATGGCTTCGAATGCTGATAGGACGGCCTGCTCCCTGAAGTCGCCGTGAAGGAACTCCACCCCGGCCAGCGGCGGCATCTCCAGGATGTCCAGCGCCAGCACCCGGCCGGTGTCGCCGATCTGGCGCCGGACCTGCTGCGACCAGCCGCCCGGGGCGGCGCCCAGGTCAACCACCACCATGTGCGGCTTGAGCAGCCGGTCGCGCTGGAGCAGCTCCTCCAGCTTGTAGGCCGCGCGCGAGCGCATGCCCTCGGCCTGGGCCTTCTTCACGAAGGGGTCGGCGAAGTGTTCTTTCAACCAGCGTTGGCTGCTCTTGCTGCGGGAAACCATTGGGGATAGGGCCGGACGGGGTGGCCATGATACCCTGATCGCCCCAGTTAACCGCTTGTTCCTGAATGTCTATTGTCCTCACCTCCGCCCAGACCCGCTTCCTCCGCGGCCATGCCCATGATCTGAAAGCCCTGCTGCAGATCGGCGGCAAGGGGGTCACGCCGGCCTTCCTGGCCGAGCTGAACGAGGTGCTGGAGCGCCACGAGCTGGTCAAGATCAAGGTGGGCGCCGAGGACCGTGAGGCCCGCGAGGCGATGATCGCCGAACTGGTGCAGGCGACCGAAAGCGCGCTGGTGCAGCGCATCGGCCATGTCGCCGTGCTGTATCGCCCGAGCCGTGAACAGCGCCAGATCGTGCTTCCGCGCGGCTGAGCCGACGATGCAGCTGAACCACGAAATCCCGGATTTCGCCTATGCGTTCCGCGCGGTGGGCGACAGTTCGGTCCTCCTCGAGGACCGCGAAAACGGCGCGCCGCGGACGCTGGTCCAGAGCTTCGCGCTGACCCCGCAGTCGCTGCTGGATACCTGGACGGCGCCGGCCGCGGTCCGGGACATGACCGCCGAGCACCTGGCACCGGTGCTGGCGCTGAAGCCGGAGCTGGTGATCCTCGGTACCGGCAGGACCCAGCAGTTTCCGCCCGCCGCCGTCATGGCGGCCTGCCTGACCCTTGGCATCGGCATCGAAGTGATGGACAACCCGGCGGCCGCACGCACCTTCAACCTGCTGGCCGGCGAAGGCCGCAACGTGGCTGCGGCGATCCTCCTGCCGGGCTGAAATCGGTTGATTCCATTCAGGAAAGGCTGCCGTAGGCAGCCTTTTTCGTTGGGGTTCTGCCCCGTAGCGCCACGCCCTGCGTGGCTGCGCGATCACTTCGGGGGCAGGTACAACAATGGATCGACCGGCTTGCCGTTGTAGCGGATCTCGAAGTGCAGCATGTCGCGGGTGGTGCCGGTGCGGCCCATTTCGGCGATCTGCTCGCCGGCCTTCACGCTCTGGCCTTCGTTGACCAGCCGCTTGCGGTTGTGGCCATAGGCCGACAGCCACTGGTCGTTGTGCTTGATGATGATCAGCTCGCCGAAACCGACCAGGCCTGCGCCCGAATACACGACCACGCCAGCGGCGGTCGCGCGCACCGGCTGGCCGCTGCTGCCGGCGATATCCACGCCCTGCTTGGTGACGTCGGCGCCGACGAAGCGCCCGACCAGCGCGCCATCGGCCGGCCAGCGCCAGTTGATGTTGCTTTTGATGGCGGTGGTCGGCGACGGGGTCGGTGCGGGCGCCGGGGTCGACGTGCCCGGACGCGGCGCGGTGACCACCGTGGTCGGTGCCCGGCCCGGGCTGCCACCCGGATACAGGCGCAGGGACTGCCCGGGGTAGATGGTGTACGGCTCGCTCAGCCCGTTCCACGCGGCCAGGTCGCGCGGGGTGATGTTGTGGATGCGTGCCAGCGCGTAGAGGGTGTCGCCCCGGCGCACCACCGCGGTCTGGCCGGGCTTGGCCACCGAGGTCTGCGGCGTCGTGTGCGCGGTGCGCCCGCCGGACGGCTTGACCACCGTGGCGGTGCCGCAGGCACTCAGGGTGGACACCACCAGCAGCAGCGCGGTCAGCCGCGCGGCCCCGCTCATACGATCAACACTCATGCGAACTTCGACCTCCAGACAAGCCAGGCCACCAGACCCACCACCAGTACAGTGGCGATCCAGCCCAGCGGTTCAATCCAACGCCGCAGCGCCGCCTCGGCACGTGCGCCGCCAATGCGGATCACCGCGGCCAGCACGTAGACACGCTTGCCACGACCGATCAGCATGCTGAGGAAGTACTGCGGCAGCGGTACGCCGACGATACCCGACGCCCATGTGAAGACCTTCATCGGGATCGGCATGAAGCCGCCCAGCACCAGGAAGGTGAACACCGCCCACGGCGACTCGGCCATCTTGGCCTGCACGATGGCGATGCCCCCTTCGATGCTGTTCAGCATGCCCATGGCGGCGAACAGCGGCTTGACTGCTTCGAAGGCGTAGTGGCCGAGTGCATAGCCGACCAGCGCGCCGGCCATCGAGCCGGCCAGGCTGAGCGTGGCGAACCACCAGCCGCGCTTGGGCTGGGCCACGCACATCGGCGCGAGCATCACCTCGGGCATCACCGGGAAGATGATCGCCTCGATGAAGCTCAGCACCGTCAAATAGGTGGGAGCGCGCTCGTGCGCGGCCCATTTCATTGCCCGCTCGTACAGCGGACCGAAGATCTTCATGACGCCATGCTCCTTGTAATCAGTCCAGCATGCCAGACAGCAGCGGCACGAACGTGACCGGCGCCAGTACCTGCTGCTCTACGCTGCCGTCTTCGCGACGGGTCAACTGGATCAACGATTGCGCCCCTGCCCCACCCACCGGCGCCACCAGGCGCCCGCCGACAGCGAGCTGCTCGACCAGCGCGTCCACCAGCGCCGGCGCGGCCGCGGTGACGACCACGGCATCGAACGGGCCGTGTTCGGCCCAGCCGACACGGCCGTCGTCATGCTTGCTGCGGATGTTCATGCCCAGCGCGCGGAAGCGCTTGCGCGCCTGCCGCAGCAGGTCGCCAATGCGTTCGACGGTGTACACCTCCAGCCCCAGCGCCCCCAGCACGGCGGCCTGGTAGCCCGAGCCGGTGCCTACTTCGAGCACCTTCTTCGGTGCCGACTGCAGCACCGCCTCGGTCATCCGCGCCACCACCCACGGCTGGGAAATGGTCTGGCCGTGGCCGATCGGCAGCGCGGTGTCCTCATAGGCACGCGACGCCAGGGCCTCGTCGATGAACAGATGCCGCGGGACCACGCGGATCGCGTTGAGCGTGTCTTCGTCGACGATGCCGCTTTCGCGCAGGCGTTCGACCAGGCGGTCGCGCACGCGTTGCGAGGTCATGCCGATGCCAACCGCTTCGGGCTGCAGGCGCAGGCGCTGGCTCATGCGGGGCGATCCAGCGCGGCGGTCAGCCCGCCTACCCAGCTGGCGACCTTCTCCAGCGCCTGGTAGCGGGTCAGGTCGACCTGGATCGGGGTGATCGAGATGTAGCCGTTGCGCACCGCGTGGAAATCCGTGCCCGGGCCGGAGTCCTGTTCGCGACCGGCCGGGCCGATCCAGAACACTTCATTGCCGCGCGGGTCGCGCTGGGCGATGCAGCCTTCGGCACGGTGGCGGTTGCCCAGGCGGGTGACCTCGAAGCCACGCACCTCCGACCACGGCAGGTCGGGCACGTTGACGTTGAGGATGGTGTCGGCGGGCAGCGGATCGGCCTTGAGCCGGGTGACGATTTCCACCGCGGCACGCGCGGCGGTGTCGAAGTTGCGCGGGTCGTGGTTGTGCGTGACCAGCGACATCGCCACGGCGGGCAATCCGAGGAATCGCCCTTCCATCGCCGCCGACACGGTGCCGGAGTAGATGACGTCATCCCCCAGGTTGGCCGCGTTGTTGATCCCGGACACCACGATGTCCGGCTCGTACTCGAGCATGCCGGTCAGGGCCAGGTGGACGCAGTCGGTTGGCGTGCCGGCCACCGAGCAGGTGTAGTGGTCGATCCGCTTGACCCGTACCGGCAGGTCCAGGGTCAGCGAGTTGCTGGCCCCGGAGCGGTCGCGGTCGGGGGCGACCACCATCACGTCGTGGCCGGCGTCGCGCAGCACCGAGGCGAGCATCCTGATGCCGGGGGCATCGACACCGTCGTCGTTGCTGACCAGGATCCGCATCGAGGTTTTAACCGCTTGATTGTTCAAGACTTCATTTCCATCACTTTCCAGCGTTGGCGGGGCCGGCCTTCACCCGTTCCGGGATCACCGACCGCGCAAGTGCGTCAGCTATTGTGCCGCAAGCGGGCAGATCGGCCTACCCCGCGCGGAGGTAGGCAGGGCCGATTCCGGGCATTAGGCTGTACGCATGTCACATCCTGAAGACGAAGATCCGGCGGCGCTGTTCCGTGCCGCCATCGGCGAGGTCACCCCGCTGCGCAAGCCGGTCGCGGCACCGCCCGCGACGCCGCGGCCGAAGCCGCGCGCACGGATGGCCGAACAGGACGAGGACGCCGCGCGCGGGGAGTTCGCCCGGCTGCTGCGCGACAGCAGCCCGCTGGAAGCTGGCGACACCGCCAGCTACCGGCGCGACACCCTGCCGGCGCGGATGTTCCAGCGGCTCAAGCGCGGCCAGTATTCGGTGCAGGACGAGCTGGACCTGCACGGGGCCACCGCGGCGCAGGCCGAGACGCTGCTGCGGCAGTTCCTGCTGGAGGCGCACGCGCATGAGCATGGGTGCGTGCGCATCATCCATGGCAAGGGACTGCAGTCGGATGGAGGGGCGCCGGTGCTGAAGAACCTGGTGGACCGGCTGCTGCGCCAGCGCAATGACGTGCTGGCGTTTCATTCGGCGCCGGCCGGGCAAGGCGGGACCGGGGCGGTGCTGGTGTTGTTGGCGCGGCGGTAGAGCCGACCGGTAGAGCCGACTGATTAGTTGTGATCTCTCAGTAGGTTGTTCATCCGGGACATCTTTGGAAAATGGTGGTTACCACACCTGTCCACGCCCAAAGAGCCCGGATGAACAA